>JAISHZ010000171.1 GCA_031262285.1 Lachnospiraceae bacterium
TCCACTGTCAAAAAGTAGATAATCGACTGCGGAAGTTGCCCAATATTTTGCTGTTGCGATATCTTGTTCTCGAATGGCTTTGATCAAAGGTTTCTTGGTGCTTTCTTTGATCCGCTCCACATCTTCCGGCGTTTCTTTTCCATGAAGCTGTGCCAGATCTATCACGTTTTCCTCTAACAGACGAATCACCTCTGCCGTTTGCGCATCTACAAACACCCCGACTGCGAGAATATCCGGATGCAATTGTTTTCGTAGTGTGACCGCAGTTTCATAGGAAATGCGTCGTTTGCTCTGCGCAAAGACAAATCCGATATAATCCGGCATCGCTTGGTTCGCATAGGTGATATCTGTAAGGCTTTGCATTCCGCATATTTTGATTTTCATGCTCTTTGAAACTCCTGTAACAATGCTTTTTTGTCCGTACTGCGCATGAAGACTTCCCCAATCAATACCCCATGGCTGCCGATCTCTTTCATCGCCTTGATATCTTCTTTGGTTTGCAGACCACTCTCTGCAACAAATACGGTAGAAGGAGGAATCAAGGAGCGTAACCGACGTGCGGTATCCAAGGAAACGTTGAAATCTTGCAAAGAACGATTGTTGACGCCAATGATGGAGGCCTTCGCTAAACGTGCTGCTTCCGCTTCCGCCGTATCATGGACTTCCACCAAAGACGATAACCCGATACTTTTTGCGATTGCTATATATTCCTCCAGCTGTTGGACGGAAAGAAGCGCACAAATCAGCAAAATCGCATCCGCCCCAAGGCACTTTGCTTGGTAAATCATGTATTCATCAATGGTGAAATCTTTTCGCAGTATCGGTATTGATACGGTCTTTCTAATCTCGGTCAGATAGGCATCCTTCCCTTGGAAAAAATCAGGCTCCGTTAAAACAGAAATAGCGTCTGCTCCTGCTGATTCATATTCTGCGGCGATCTTCTGATACAGAAACTCTTGCGCAATCACTCCCTTTGAAGGAGATGCTTTTTTAATCTCACAAATGAAAGACATTGACGACTTACGCAACGCTTTTTCAAATGGAAACTGCGTATCGCAATCCAAATCCGCCACTTGTGAACGCAAATCAGATAAACTGATCTTTCTTTTTTGCGCCGCTATTCGTTCTTTTGTTGCACTTTCGATTTTTGATAGGATGTTCATCGTTCACTAGATCCTTTCTGATCGTTTCCTATTTATTCATGTCTACGTGTAGGCGGCACGCGTATCAATCAAAGCGTTTGAAAGTTCTCTTACTTTCAAACTTACTCCCGTCTGCGCGTAGGCGGCGCGCGTACCAATCAAGGAGTTTGAAAGTCACTTACTTTCAAACTTACTTCATAAGATACCCGTCGCTAACCGATTGCTTTGGATTGTATAGATGGTTGATTCGAACAAGTAATAAAAGTATCCAGAAGTCGTATTGCTCTTTTGTCACGAATCGCTTCTTGTGCCATTGCAACTCCCTCGATGATACCGGGTACTTTTCTCGCTATATATAAAGCGGCAGCGGCGTTTAAAATGGCGGCATCCCTTTTCGCACCTTGTTCTCCATTTAAAATGGCTCTTGTAATTTCCGCGTTTTGTAAGGGAGTTCCTCCCATTAAAGCACCGGGAGCATATCGTTGCAATCCAAACTCTTCCGGCGTTATTACATATTGGCGATATTCACCATGATCAAATTCGCAGATACTGGTTGGCGCACATACCGAGATCTCATCCAAACGATCTTGCCCATATACGACCAAACCACGTTTTACACCCAGATTGGACAATACCTTCGCCATCGGCAACAGCAACGCTTCTTCATATACCCCCATGATCTGCAACGACGCGCTTGCCGGATTCGCCAGAGGTCCTAAGATATTAAAAATGGTCCGAATCCCCAATTCTTTGCGTACTCCCGCCACATATTTCATCGCTGTATGATACCTTTGTGCAAATAGAAAGCAAATACCGATTTCAGACAACAATCTTTGATTTTGCTGTGGTTCAAGCATGATATTGACACCAAGCGCTTCCAAACAATCCGCTGCTCCTGATTTGGAACTGGCAGCACGGTTTCCATGCTTCGCAACCGGTACACCGCAAGATGCTATGATGATAGATGCAGTCGTTGAGATATTAAAGGAATTGGACAGATCGGCACCTGTTCCGACGATTTCAAGGACTTCTACGTCAGGTTTTATACGGACGCAGTGATCACGCATTGCTTGTGCAGAAGCTGTGATTTCGTCTATCGTTTCCCCTTTCCTCGACAAAAGTGTGAGATATGCACTTTTCTTAATTTCGCTCGATTTCCCGCTCATTATCTCATTCATAACAGCTTTGGCTGTATGATAACCGATATCTTGCCCTTCGGAAAGAGTCCGAATCGCTTCCACAATGACTTCGCGTTCCGGTTCCTTCGACATTTGCTCCGGAAATAAAAAATTTTCTAAAATTCGCTCTCCGTCCTTTGTCAAAACCGATTCCGGATGAAATTGTAATCCATAAACAGGGTATTTTTGATGCTCCACTGCCATTACTTCCCCGGCTTCCGCTCTGGCTGTAACGCGTAGATCCTCCGGAAGAGAGTTTTGATCCGCGCATAAAGAATGATATCGTGCTGCTAAAATACGTTTCTCCATATTCCGAAATAGCGTACTACCGACATCCAGATAGCAATTGGATACTTTCCCGTGTTTGATGGAAGGTGCATAGGTGATCTGTGCGCCATATGCCAAACAAATAGCTTGATGCCCCAGACAGATACCCAAAATCGGGATGCGCTGTCCAAACTGCTTCACAATTTCCACGCAGATACCGGCATTCTCCGGACGTCCGGGTCCGGGGGATAAAATAATGTGTGTCGGTGCAAGCTTTTCGATCTCCTCAAGGGTAATCTCATCGTTCCTCACGACAGTGATGTCGCAGTCATTTTTCGCTTTTTTTATGATCTTACCTGTCAGTTGGAACACGTTATAGACGAAGCTGTCATAATTATCAATCAAAAGTATCATAGATTCCTCCTTTCGACGCAAGTGTCACCGCATCCATTACTGCTTTTGCCTTCATTTGTGTCTCTTCATACTCTTTGGAAGCGACACTGTCTGTCACAATTCCGGCTCCCGATCGAATATACACTTTATTGTTTTTCGTAAAAGCCAGTCGTATCGCAATACAGAAATCCATATCCTCTGTAAACGAAAGATAACCGATCGCACCGCCATATATACCGCGTTTGTCATTTTCCAATTCATCGATGATCTCGCAAGCTCTGATCTTCGGCGCACCGGACAGCGTTCCCGCAGGCAGCACCGCTCCTACGGCATCCATAGCATCATACCCTTCCCGCAACTGCCCGCTCAC
>JAISHZ010000198.1 GCA_031262285.1 Lachnospiraceae bacterium
GCGGAATCGTCGCTGTTGTGGCAGCAGTACTAAATGGTCAAGGTGGATTCATCGAAGCGATACGAACTTTATCGACGATCCCAAGTGATGTGCCAGTCACGATGGGGCAGCAGGGAGCGTTTTCCTCGTTCTTTGGACCGGATCCCTTGAATTTATTGGGCGTCGTGATCTTGACCTCTTTGGGAACATGGGGATTGCCGCAGATGGTGGGTAAGTTCTACGCCATCAAAGACGAAAAATCGATTAAGACTGGAACAGTAATATCGACCGTCTTTGCGATCGTGATTTCTTGTGGTTGCTACTTTTTAGGAGGCTTTGGCAGACTCTTTGATTCCAACGCGATTTACAATGCAGATGGCAAAATCGTTTATGACAGTATTGTACCGCATATGCTTTCCTCGTTACCGGATATCTTGATCGGGATCGTCGTCATTTTGGTACTCTCGGCATCCATGTCCACACTAGCATCGCTCGTCTTAGCGTCCAGTTCGACACTGACGCTCGACTTTCTCAAAGGTCATATTTTACGCAAAACGAGTGAAAAGAAGCAAGTAGTGATCATGCAGCTCTTGGTCGTCTTTTTCATTATTGTATCCGTCGTCTTTGCACTCAATCCACCGACCTTTATCGCGCAGTTAATGGGAGTATCCTGGGGAGCGTTGGCGGGAGCGTTTTTGGCGCCGTTCCTTTATGGCCTCTATTGGAAAAGAGTGACGAAAGCAGCAGTTTGGGGTAGTTTCCTCTGTGGAGTGGGGATTACCGTATCCAATATGTTCCTGCATTACATAGCGTCTCCGATCAACGCCGGGGCTATCGCGATGATTGCAGGGTTGGTCATCGTACCGATTATCAGTTTACTGACACCAAAGCCGGAAGAAGCACATATCGCTGCGATTTTTGCTTGCTATGAAGAAAAAGTCACAATCACCAAAAAACACTCCCTTACAGAGTAAGAGAGTGTAACAGGAAACCACCTTATGATAGTTTAGGAATCATTTGATAGAGTAGTCTGAGCCGTTTCAACAGGGTCTTCTCCCCCGTTTTGAGGCGGTTCAGATTTTTTTAAGGAATCTCGTAGTCGCTTTCTGGCATTACGTCTACTGCGGTGTTCAGCGGCGAGTTGCTTACGCAAAAACATGGCATCAGCCTCCTCCTGCGTGACAAAACGCGTCGTTTTGACCACATAAATACCCGGACCATTCCATTTGTACATCCGAACCTTACCCTTGAGATATCCATGGATCTCACAGTATGCCAAACAATTATAAAAGAAACCATTCACCGTAAACCACTTCACCTTCTTTCTTAGATTACGGTGGCATAAGGGGCAGCGGCTAGAAGCGACCTCCTTGTCAGAGAGCGCGGTGGGTTTATCCGGAAAAGGGCGTGAGATGTATTTCGTATAGGTATCAAACGCTATGCGAATCTCCCGACTTCGATCGATCGGCGGATGAAACACATTGTAGGAAATGTATTGCATCAACTGGGGAGTCGCTATCTGTTGTAAGACTTTGGCGGTATAAGTAGCGTCGTCCAATGCTCTATGAAAAGGGATCTCTTTGGCCAGTGCCAGAGTATCGACCGCATATTCCAAAGTACTTCGTAACTTGGGGGTATTCTGAGAATAGCCAAACAATTTCTGAACATCCAAAAAAGGAATCGGTCCGTCTGAGAGCGATTCCATCTGGTAGTACGCGATATTTTTTTGTAAAATCGACAGATCCATGATTCCCCAGGTACCAAACCGATAGTCCTCTGTACCACACCATGCCAAAAAGCGTTGGAATACTTGTACAAAAGGTTCCGCCTCATTCAATTCCTTGGTGTCGATATGTAGCAGCTTATCGGTGACTTGATGGATCGTCAAAAAAATCTGTGGCTTCACATATGCGTGAAAAGAATCTACCGGTTTCATGGAATCATCTAATCGCACAGCACCGATCTCGATGATTTCTGCGGTAAACCCTTCTATCCGCTTATGACCATTTGTGAAAGTGCCTTGATTCCATTCCAGATCAAAAACAATAACCCTCATTTTCCGTCCTATAAATCTTCATTAAGCTTCAGCGATTTGTTTATCCATATGCAAGATATGCTCCACCAACCAATCTGTCAAAAAGCGTGTAATATCTTCGGTTGCTTTCTCGGGATTCTTGTCCACTTCATCCATATCAATCGCATCTAATTTGTCAATGAATTCTTTGTGCATGACTTTCTGGGAGAAGATGCGACGATATTTCATCTCTTCCATATACTTTTCTTCATCTGCGAAATGGACTTTGGTATAATCGATCAGTTCCTGCAATATCGCATGGATTGCGTCAAACTTGTCCGGCATAAAATCGTTTTTGAGCAGCTGATAAGCTGATTCTGCGATTTCAAAAAGACGCTTGTGTTCTCGATCAATCAATTCGATTCCTGTGTAGTATTCCGGTTTCATTTCATACATATAGGGCTCCTTTCTTGGCTGTACACGCATGTTTGAGAGGATAGTAACTGTAGTTTGACTTAAATAGTAATTGTTGTGTTGATTCAACTGTTTAGGCTCTTGTGTATCATACTGTTTAACGAAAATCGCCGGTATAAATGTTTTAACTGTCTTCATGGTTACACTATGAGTGCTTTAAACACTTATGTGATTCGGCGAAACGTAATGCTAAGTTAAATAAATTTATTTATACTAGTATAACGTTTTCGAATTAGCTGGACGAATACCGAATCCTATGAAGGAGCGTTAACGTATACAATTTTGCAGTTTTCTTCTGATATCTTTGTTTTTGTATTAAGTCCAGATAAATGCAAATCTCTGTATTAGTATAAGTGAATTTATTTAACTTAATGCTATTAATTTGCCGGATTGCAGTAATACTCTCAAGCGTTCTGGGTAGAAACATTAAGATAATTAAAAGCATTATACTAGTGTCAAGTAGAATGATAATTAAATCATGTATTTATATAAAACATATAAATATGGCAGAACCGTTGCTTGTCAAGTTTATATTTAGTTCAAGACATCGTCTACGAATTCGCCAGTGTTTCCAGTTCCTCTAACATTTTAGGCAATTCCTCTGCCATCTCTTCATCTGAGAATTGACAGGTACCGACATTTTTGTGTCCACCGCCATGGTATTTGAGCATTAAGCTCCCTACATTCACCTGTGAAGAACGATTCAAGATACTGTAGCCGACTGCTGCCGAACAACCATGACCGCCTTTCCCATTTACGATCCAAGCAGAAATATTCTGCTCCGGGTACATACTATAAACCATAAAACGATTACATGAATAGATCGGATCCACACCGCGCAAATCGGAGATTAACAAAGAACCTCTTGTATAAGAATGCGCAAGTACCATTTCTTTGAAAAGAGCGGTCTGCTCATGATAGACTTCGATTCGCTCTACGACATCCGGAAGGACTAAGATCTCTTCTGTCGTCATGGTGCGGCAGGCATCAATTAATTCTTCCATCAATCTATAATTGGGGATCGTGAATTGCCGCCATCTGCCCAGTCCCGTACGCGGATCCATCAAGAAACCGACCAATACCCATCCCTGCGGATTCTGAACATCGTCTATGGTTAGATTACCGGAATCAACTTTATCAACGGCTACCATCATATCATCAAATTGGGGAAAACGCTCTTTCCCACCATAATAATCATATATAATCCGTGCACAGGAGGGGGCAATTCGACTCTCTCCGATATATTTCCCTTCGAGTTGCAACCTTTCATGTTCGCTGGAATGGTGATCAAACCAGATACCACAACCCTCTACATAAGGTACATTTGCCAGGCAATCGTCTTTGGTGATTTCCACCAATCCGTCTTGTAAGTCTTTGGGGTGAACAAACTTCCAGTGATCTATGATACCGGCTTCTTTCAACAAAGCCCCGCACGCAAGACCATCGAAATCAGAACGTGTCACTAATCTCATACTATCTCCTATTTGCATGAATACTTTTCGTAAAAAGGGAAAAAGCTTTGGTGTTATTTTACACGCCGCTCTATGTTCTGTCAAAGGGTTTTCCGTACTTTACAGAAGCAAAAACCTTTGTTACAATTTAATAAATTGCGGTTCACAGATGACGTCGTGTATAATGGGCGGTTCCTCCGAAACTGAGGGGGAGTTTTGAGTGTTAGACTCTCCGGGCGTTCCGATGAGCACAGGGGGCATGGTCTCCATCTCCACAGAACGTATAACACCCAAAATACCCCTCAGCCCTGTGCAGCTCTATGCATCGATAAGCTATGACAAAAATCGATGTATGCGTGAATTGAAAGTGAATCACTTATGAAACGGTGAAAGAAACCGAATTTACCTATGCGAGAAGGAGATTATGATGAGCGACAGTATCCAAAATGAAAACGGTGGCACGAACTTGAGCAATACTACATATACCGAATCAAATACACAACAAGACATCTATCAAGGATCACTTGATGCGACGCAAGAACAGCAGAGTGCTTTCCAAGGACAACCCGGTGCATACCAAGGACAGCCTGTTACATACCAAGGGCAACAAGGCGCCTATCAAGGACAGCCGGGCGCGTACCAAGGGCAGCCTGTTACATACCAAGGGCAACAGGGTGCATATCAAGGACAACAGGGCGCGTACCAAGAGCAACCTGTTACATACCAAGGGCAACAGGGTGCATATCAAGAACAACCCGGAATATATCAAGGACAGCCTGTTGCATACCAAGAACAACAGGGTGCATATCAAGGGCAGACTGTTACATACCAAGAGCAA
>JAISHZ010000234.1 GCA_031262285.1 Lachnospiraceae bacterium
ATGAGCGCTTGCTTGTGCGCGCATTTTCACTGTTCTGGGCTCATCGGAACGCTCAGAGAGTCTAACACCCAAAACTCCCCTCGGCTCTGCGTGGTTCGTCCGGGATACAATACCCTTCAAACGTAGATCGGCGAACGCGTGAATTATAACCTAAAAATTTCGCGTTCACAACATCATCCATCAAAAATGCAAGATAATACATTTTCTTTTTCCTCTTAAAGTGTGAAAGTATAGGGTGTATACGAATTGTATCTTGACTTTGCATTGCAGATGGAGGTTTTGCATGAGCCCTTTTAAATGGTACCTATCTTTTCTAAAGAACTTTCGCAAATTAATGATAGGCGGTCTGATCCTCACGTTTACGATATCGGGACTTTCGATCGTCAATCCTCGTATTTCCGGTATCATCGTTGACAATGTTATCCAAGGAGGAGAGCACCACCTCTTGGGTAAATTGATCGCGATCCTTGTAGCCGTTACCGTGGTAAACGGTGTATTGCGATTTGTTCAACAAATGCTTTTCGAAGTAGCTTCTCAAGGGATGCTCTACGATATGAGAGACGCTGTATTTCGCAGATTGTTAGAGGAAGACTTTTCCTTTTACAACAGGAAACGTACCGGCGATCTGATGAGCCGTCAAACGGGTGATATGGATGCGATTCGTCACTTTACCGCATATGTGATTTACATAGTCATCCAAAACACCTTGCTCTTTTTGTTGGCACTGACGATGATTTTTACCGTCAATGTCAAACTTGCTGCGATTATGCTTGTCGTATTGCCTTTTACCGCCTTTACGACATACCATCAATCCAAGCAAGTACGCCCTGCTTTTCAGCGTAACCGCAACTGCTTTTCTTCCTTGAATGCTTTCGTTCAAGAAAATGTCAGCGGGAATCGCGTGGTCAAAGCATTTGCGTCTGAAGACTATGAAATCACGAAATTCATGGTAGAGAATGACAAATTTCGGGATTCCCAAATTGCAGCTTCCAAAGTGTGGATCCGTCACGTCCCTGTTTTTGAAATCCTCTCCCACTCACTGACGGTCATCCTCATGCTGTATGGCGGCTACTTAGTGATTCAAGGAGAAATCACCCTTGGTGGGCTTGTTACGGTCAACAATTATCTGTGGATGCTCAATATGCCTCTACGTATGGCCGGTTGGTGGGTCAACGATATTCAAAATTTCAGTACTTCGATAGAGAAAATATACGGCACCTATACAGAAGAGCCGGATATCAAAACGCCTCGCATCGGCGAATTCGTAAAGCTTCACGGCGATGTGAGATTTGACAATGTTTGTTACCATACCGACGACGCGGACATCGTCACACATATTGATTTTCACGCCAAATCGGGGCAAACAATCGGTATCATCGGTTCGACCGGCTCCGGCAAGTCCACCTTGATGAATTTGCTTTGCCGCTTCTACGACGCTACGGATGGGCATATTTTGGTGGACGGTACGGATATCAAAGAGATGGATCTTTACAATCTGCGTGACAATATTGGTATGGCCATGCAGGATGTATTCCTCTTCTCCGATACCATAGAAGGAAATATCGCCTACGGTAGACCCAACTGTAGCTTTGAGGACGTGAAACACGCTGCCATCTTAGCGGATGCGGATCATTTCATCGGGGAGCTGCCTGATGGTTATGATACCATCGTCGGAGAACGTGGTGTCGGGCTTTCCGGTGGACAAAAACAGCGTATCTCTCTGGCACGAGCGCTTCTCAAAGATCCTGCCATACTGATTCTGGACGATACCACCTCCGCTGTAGATATGGAGACGGAAAGTTACATCCAGAAACAATTAAAGACGATTCAAAAAGATAAGGAATGTACGATTTTCATCATCGCCTATCGTATTTCCTCGATCAAAGACGCCGATTTGATCTTGGTATTGGATCATGGACAGATCATTGAGCAGGGTACCCATGAATCTCTCTTGGCAAAAGGGGGGTATTACGCACAGTCTTTCCACAACCAATACGGTGAAATCCCCTATGACCTTTTGGCGGACACTAATCAATAATAGCCGTTTCTTAATATTTAGGAGGAAATTGATATGGCACGTAACAAATACGATGTAGACGAAGTCTTGGTAGACAGTTTTAATTTTAGTCAATTAAAAAGACTGATCGCCTATATTTCCCCTCATGTACGCAAAATGATATTTGTCGTCTTTTTGATGCTCTCGTCGTCAGCGTTAATGATGGTCATCCCGCTCTTCTTCAAATCAGTGATGGATACCTACATACCAAATAAGGATATGCGCGGTATTGCTTTGGTTAGTTTCTTGACGCTTTTGATCGTCTCCTACTCTGCGATCAGTTTGCGTTTAAAAATTAAAAACATGAGCGTGATCGGTCAGAGTATTATTCATACGATCCGTCGAGATATCTTCAAACACTTGCAAAAACTGCCTTTTTCTTACTATGATGATCGTCCCCATGGTAAGATCCAAGTACGTGTTGTGAATTACGTAAACAGTTTAAGTGATCTTTTGAGTAACGGTATCGTGAATACGTTCACTGATTTGTGCAACCTGTTTTTCATCGTCATATTTATGTTTGTTTGTGATCCGAGACTTACCTTGGTCTGCTTATGCGGACTGCCGATTCTGGCTTTGGTCATCGTCTTTATCAAGCGCCGTCAAAGACGTGCTTGGCAGGTTCAGTCGAGTAAGCAATCCAACTTGAATGCTTATATCGCAGAATCTATCGGCGGCATTCGCGTGACACAATCGTTTGTCAGAGAACGTGAAAATATGGGTATTTTCAACACCCTCAGCAAAAAGTACCGCGCGTCATGGATGAAAGCCGTTATCTTCAACTTTACGATGGGTCCCTGTGTGGATATCATCTCGGTAACGACTACCTCGTTCATCTATGTCTTGGGAATCCGCTGGATATTGGCTCCGGACGCGACATTGACCACCGGTATGATCATCGTCTTTACATCGTATATAGGGCGTTTCTGGCAGCCTATTAATACGCTTGCCGGATTTTACAATTCTTTGTTGACCGCCATTTCTTATTTGGAACGTATTTTTGAAACAATCGACGAGCCTGTACGCGTGAAAGACGCAGAAGATGCTTTCCCTATGCCTCCTATCGTCGGCAATGTGGAATTCAAAGATGTTTGCTTTAGTTATGAGGAAGGACATCAGATCTTGGATCACATTAATTTTAAAGCGAATCAAGGCGAGACTTATGCTTTCGTCGGTCCAACCGGAGCAGGGAAGTCTACCATCGTCAATTTGATCAGTCGTTTCTACAATGTGGATTCGGGGCAAGTGTTAATTGATGGTATTGATATCTCCAAAGTCACCATTCATTCTTTGCGTTCTCAGATGGGAGTCATGATGCAGGACAGTTTCATCTTCGCGGGAACGATCATGGACAACATCCGCTACGGAAATCGCGCTGCTACGGACGAACAAGTCATCGCCGCTTCGAAGGTCGTTTGTGCACATGATTTCATCATGCAAACCGAAAAAGGGTATCAGACCGAAGTCAACGAACGAGGCAGTCGTTTATCGGCCGGTCAAAGACAGCTCATCTCTTTTGCCCGCGCTTTGCTGGCGGATCCTAAGATATTGATCTTGGATGAAGCGACTTCCAGTATTGATACGGAAACTGAGATTCTTTTACAGAGAGGTCTGAGCCGTCTTTTAGAGGGACGTACATCCTTTATTATCGCGCATCGTCTTTCCACGATTAAGAATGCCGATTGTATCGTATATGTGGACAAAGGCGGTATCTTGGAGCGTGGTACACATGATGAATTGTTGGAGCAGAAAGGTGAATATTACCATTTGTATCTGTCACAGTTTGACTTTTTGGTGAACAAAGCGTAAAGCATTACAACCCCAAAATCAATGTCGCCACTTGAAAATAAACAACCAAAGATAACGCGTCCAGAATCGTCGATAGAAAAGGACTTGCCATAACAGCAGGATCAAAGCCCAATTTCTTGGTCACCATCGGAAGGACACAACCGATTAACACTGCCATCAATACAGCGACGATCAATGTTACACAGACCGCCAACGCGACCGCCAATCCAACATGATCAAATACCATCAATTTCGTAAAATTGGCCACCGCTAAAGTGAGACCGCACGTTAACCCCAAGATGCATTCTCTACCCAAGATCCTTGCAATATCTCGATATCCGATTTCTCCTAGGGACAGACCGCGTATGATCGTTACGCTTGTCTGTCCCCCCGCATTTCCGCCCGTATTCATCAACATCGGTATGAACGCGGTCAGAATCACATAGGCACTGAGTGCGTCTTCATAAGCGGAGATAATTTTGCCGGTAAAGGTAGCGGAGATCATCAACAATAACAACCAAGGGATCCGCTTTTTGTATATTTCCCAGATCCCGGATTTCATATATGGTTTGTCACTGGGCACGATGGCTGCCATCTTTTCCATATCTTCCGTTGTTTCTTCCTGCATGATATCCACGATATCATCGACCGTAATGATCCCCACCAAGCGATCTTCATTGTCCACTACCGGCATGGCAGTGAAGTCGTATTTTTGAAAAGTTCTTGCGACTTCCTCTTGATCGGTGGTGGTTCGAATAAAGATCACATTTTCATGCATGATGTCGCCGATGCGATCTTCTTCTTTGCTCAGTAGCAGATAACGCAGCGCTACCGCTCCCAATAGTTTGCGTTGCGCATCCAAAACGTAACAAATATTGATCGTCTCACTATCCATCCCCACTCTGCGAATCCGTTCGATCGCTCCGCCGACCGTCCAGTTTTCTTTCAAATCCATAAATTCCACCGTCATAATACTACCGGCAGAATGCTCTGGGTAACGGAGAAGATGGTTGATATCCTCGCGCACATCCTGTTTCGTATTGGCAAGTAGCCTTTTCACCACGTTGGCAGGCATTTCCTCCAACAAATCAACCGCATCGTCCGCCATCAGATTGTCAATGATATTGGCTGCTTCTTTGTCGGAAAGGGATGCGATAATCATTTGTTGGTTATCCACATCCATATAAGAAAAAATGTCCGCCGCCATATCTTTGGGCAAAATGCGAAACATTTTGAGCATATCGCCTTCTTCCAGTTCTTCCATCCATCCGGCGATATCTACATCGTTGATTTCGCTAAGAGATTGCCGCAGCAAAGTATACTGCTTCGTTTCCAGTAGTGTTTTTAGTTCCGGTGCGTCCTTACCGTATGCCATACTTACTCCCATCTGCGCGCCAACGGCGTGGCGTATCAATCAAGGCGTTTGAAAGTTCCCTTACTTTCAAATATGCAACCCCCGTATCTGTTGTTGCGAATCATGATAATTACGATTCGCTAAAATCACGCGTTCGGCATTCAAAGTACCCCCCGGCAGATTGATGCCACTGTATCGTCCCGGCAGTCGCTTCGTCTAGGGATGTTTTGAATGCTTCCGAAGCATCGGCCGGGACGTTCAACACGATGGTCACCGATTCGCCATATTCGATAGAAATCGGATCCAACTTTCTTTGCCGTATCTCATACTGAATTTTTCCTAATAGAGGATATGGTACTATTAGCGTCACCGTATATCCGTAAACCATATGCGCGATCTGCGCGTTCGCAAGCGCTTCTTTCGCCGCTTGCGCATATGCTCGTGCCAAAGGACCTGTTCCCAACAGGGTTCCGCCAAAATAACGGATCACGATGACCACTACATTTCGAATCTTTGAACCCAAAATGACATCCAAGATCGGTTTTCCCGCCGTCTGCGGTGGTTCTCTGTCATCCGTGTAACGTAGATTTTCTCCTTTTTCGCCTAATACATACGCATACACATGATGCGTCGCATCCCAATATCGGGTTTTACATTCCTCAAGATAAGATATCGCCGCATCGTGAGTGGCAACCGATTTCGCAATCGCAATGAATCTGGACTTCTTCTCGATCACTTGGGCCTCTCCATCCTCAGCCAAGACTAAATAAGGCTCTGTAGTACCAGTCATAGCGTTTTTCCTTTCCTATGGAATGGTATCGTGATATTTGAATATAGATCGGCGAACGTGGGAATCGTAACGAAACAATCTATAATGCGATGGTTGGTAAGATCTCTAAGTGCTCTAACAGAATCTTCCCTCCCATAAGGATAAGTACGATTCCTCCCGCAATTTGCGCTTTGGCTTTAAAGGTAATTCCAAAGAGATTGCCGATCCATACCCCCACCAAAGATAACACAAATGTGATCGAACCAATCAATGCAATCGATATCCATATATTTACCTGCAAGAACGCAAAGGTAACACCCACTGCCAGCGCATCGATACTGGTAGCAAGAGCAAGAGGAAACATGACTTTGATCGAAAGCGAATCGCTAAACTCTTGTGCTTCACGATCTGCTGTACTTGCGTCATCTTCTTTATGTGAAAATGCTTCTCTGAGCATAGAAATACCGATGAGACATAATGCGGCAAATGCGATCCAATGGTCATAGTCTACAATATAGACTTGAAATTGCTCTCCTAAATAATATCCCAGAAGAGGCATCAATGCTTGAAATCCTCCAAACCATAGAGCAATCAAGAGAACACGACTCAGTATGATCTTTCGCAAAGCCAATCCTTTGCACAACGCTACCGCAAAAGCATCCATGGATAACCCCACGGCAATCAATAGTAAGCTAATCATTTTCATCTGTAACTATCCTTTCGATAAAAAAAACGGTCTCTTTGCCATCGCTGACAAAAGACCGTATTGTTCCCCGGGAATCCTCCCGATTCTCATCCATTAGATGATAGAAACGTTGGTTGCGCGAATCTTGCTCTTGTTCTGAGGATCGCACTCGGTATCGAATGTTACTCTCTGTCCTTCTTCTAAAGACTTGAAACCTTGAGCGTTGATTGCGGAGAAATGTACGAATACTTCTTCTCCGTTTGCTTCGTTTGTGATAAAACCGTAACCCTTCTGCGCGTTAAACCACTTTACTGTACCCTTGTTCATTTTAGGTACCTCCTTTTCATAGTTCGGGAATATGTCCCAATGTGATTCTAAAAGGTAGAACAATAAAATCACATATTTTTGTAAACCATCAGCAAAGTAGCAATGACTTACAAAAATATGTGAGATCAATGACTTTCGTTTAGAATACACGTGGATTTTAACATCACATCCAAATGTTGTCAACTGGTAATTTTTGTTTATGGAAACTTCTATGGAATCGGGTTTGGCTGCGGCACTTGAGCAGCCGCAATTCGCTGTTGTAATTCGAACCGCTGCTGTTCTACGATGAGAGGAGCCGCCGGATCGAGATAAAATTCTGCCGTGTGCTGACAATAGTGTGTCGTCGCATAGACGGTATCTTCCGGATATCCGCTGTACAAAGATGGATCTTCCACAAGAGGCATGATCATGATTCCGTCCACAACAAACGGACACATCTCACTGGCAGCCAAATTGTCATACTGACAGACCGGTCCTTGGTAATGGATATTGCACATCTCTTCGGGCTGCGGTTCCGTACCCAAAGCAAAATATTCTGTTACCAGATTGTTCGGATCCACATCACACAGTCCCGGAATCGGCATCAAACCGGAGTGTTTGCATATGGTTCTTTGTACGATTCCTTCCGGTATCTCAAAATTAATATTGGGTAACTCCTCGTGTACACGCTGCATGACAGCTTTCCACAGCCGTTTACTGATATTGGATTCATTAACGGCAGACGCTTTCGCGTCATTTAATTTATTATTGTTGTCATAGCCTGCCCAAGTAACACAAGTATAATACGGCGTAAATCCTGCAAACCATACATCTCGTGTCGCAGATGTTGTTCCTGTTTTACCTGCAATTGACATATTCCCAAAATTAACCGCTGCACCCGTGCCGATCGTCGCTGCATCTGCCAAAGCGTCCGTCAATAAAAATGCCGTCTCTTTTTTGAGCACTTGCTTGGATGTAGGATTGGTATTGTCCAAAATAGCGTTTCCCTCGGAATCAACCACTTTGGTGTATAGTTTGGGTTTGACATAAGAGCCTTGGTTGGCAATGGTAGCATAAGCGGCGCATAGTTCCAAGTTTGTGACGCCGTTCGTAATCCCTCCCAATGCCAATGGCTGCTGAATGTCGGTATATATTTTATTTCCTACGACCTGTTCTCTAACAAGTGTCGTAAATCCAAAATTCAAAAGATACTCAAAACCCAATCTCGGTGTAATCTGTGTGAGAAGCTTTACCGTCGATACATTCATGGAATCAATGATTCCGGTTCTGAGAGAATGGATTCCTCGAAAAGGCGGGTTGTCGTACCAGTTATTCACCGGTTCTCCGCCTGCATAATTAAATGGTGCATCGTTATTGAGATCCGCCAGCGTGAGTCCCGCACTGTCCAACGCGGGTGCATAGGCTGCTAAGACTTTAAACGTAGAACCCGGTTGTCGCGTTGAATCCACGGCGCGATTGAGAGTCAAACGTCCCCCTTTTTGCCCGCGACCGCCAACCAGTGCCAAGACATAACCGGTAGTTTGATCCATAATTGAAACAGAGACCTGCGGTTGAACCACCAGAGTAATATCTTCATCATAGGTATCATTGGGTAACAACAAGGTATTTCGATATGTCTCAATCGCGGCATATGCTTCATCTTGTGAGTCGAAGATTAAATCAAATTCTTTGTCTACATTTTCCGTGAAATAGGTCGTCATATTTTCTTTGCTATAATTGTTAATCGCGCCTTCTTCCGTATAGATCGTCAAAGCATACCACAATTCCCACTTCGACAATTCAGGATAATGTTCCGGATTCGCAACCTCCTCATCCAAAATACTTTGAATCGTCGGATCCAAGGTAGAATAGATTCGAAGACCGCCGGAAAGCAACATGGAAGTCGCAATCGATTCGCTGTAACCCGCCGCGATCATATCGTCCAACACTTGATTTTGCAAAGCATCCGAAAAATACGATCCTTCGCCACTATTACTTGCCAAGAGGTCTTCATTGTAATTGCCGATCCGTTCATAAACAGCCGCCGTATCCGCAATCGCTTCGTCGTACTCTTGCTGATTGATATACCCGTCCTCCAACATATACTGCAAACATTTACTGCGTCGTTCTGCGTTTCTATCCGGATGAGAGATCGGATTGTAACGGGTCGGATTCTGTGTAATGCTGGCGATGACCGCACATTCAGAAAGGGTCAACTCACTGCAGCTTTTGCCGAAATAGCGCTCCGAAGCCGCCTCGACTCCCAGTGTGTTTTGTCCTAGGTTGATGACGTTCATGTATTGCAGTAAGACTTCCTCTTTGCTTGCAACTTTGGAAATCTCCACTGCCAAAAACTGCTCTTTTAATTTTCGCTTGATCATCTTGATTAGATTGCCGTCTTCGTCCATCCAATTCACAAAGACCATGTTCTTCAAGAGTTGTTGCGTAATCGTACTGGCGCCTTGGAGTTCATCTCCACCTGTCTTGACTACTTGATAAGCTGCACGTACCAGTCCCAGTACATCGATTCCATTGTGTTGGTAGAACCGCTTGTCCTCAATCGCCACAAAAGCGTTCGCCAAATTGAGCGGGATATCTTCCATCGTTACATTTGTTCGGTTGGAATCCGAACCGACATATTTATCGATCTCATTTCCTTCGCTGTCATAAATAATCGTCGATTGACCTGTCGGTACGAGTTGTCTTGGATCAATCGCAGGTACAGTCGCGATTATCCCACGAAAAAGACCGATCCCCCCTGCGACTAGCATAATCCCTGCGCATATTACGCCAAGCACACCGAGCCTAACCCCTGTAAGCATGATCTTTCTGCCCCACTTCGTGGACTTGGATTTGAGTGCTCTCTGTTTTTCGCGCACTCCTATTCTTCCATAATTCATGATCACTCCTAACTGCGTTGTGATGATACGCTTCTCTAAGAGTATTGTCCCTGTTTGATCGGGATATAACCTTAGCTTCACTGAAAAATTGTATTTATGCAAGATGGGTGTATGACTGATTTGAGAGAATTGAAAAGTATTTTTTGCTTTTCGTATTAGAGTATTGTACCAAAAATAGTCACCATTGGGAAGGTTTTTGTTATCGTATAGAATTCATGCGTTCGCCGATCTACGTTTAAAGGAAATGTGTCCCGGACGAACCGCACAGGGCGGGGGAGTTTGGGGTGCTTGTCTCTCTGGGCGTTCCGATGAGCCCGAGCAGCGAAAATGAGCGCGCAAGCAAGCGCTCATTTTCACTTGGTCTCATCTCCACAGAAC
>JAISHZ010000276.1 GCA_031262285.1 Lachnospiraceae bacterium
TTATCTTTGCTGATTGTGGCTTGAATCAAGATCCGAATGCACAAGAGCTTGCGGCGATCGCCGAGACTTCCGCCAAAAGCTTTAAAGCACTGATCGGTCCCAAACCCGTGATTGCCATGCTCAGCCATTCCTCAAAGGGAAGCGCCAAACATCCTTTGGTGGAAAAAGTGGTGGAAGCTACCAGAATCGCCAAAGAGCAATATCCGCACTTGGTGATTGACGGAGAATTGCAGCCGGATGCCGCACTCGTTCCGGGAGTCGCCAAGACGAAAGCACCGGGTAGTCCCTTAGGTGGGAGAGCCAATGTCTTGATTTTCCCCAATCTAGATGCCGGAAATATCGGCTATAAATTGGTACAGCGATTAGGTGCTGCAGAAGCGTACGGACCGATGTTACAAGGTATCGCCAAGCCTGTGAACGATCTTTCCAGAGGATGTTCATGGCAGGATATCGTCGGTGTTGTAGCATTGACCGCCGTACAAGCACAACTATCTTGATCATTTGTTGCGAATCATGACCAATGTCACAAACCTAAGACTCCCGATCATATTGCTAACTATGGAAAGCAACAAAGAAGCAACGCTCTTTGATAGGAGCATCTGCACAATTTCAATTGCGCGGGATAGTAGCATTGAAATAGAAACAATCATTTTACATAATGTTGAGTGCGACCAAGGCGGAAATAGGAAACACCGTATGGATTGCGCGCAAAAGGCGGAACAAGAAAGCACCGTATGTGATGCGCGTAAAAACGGAACAAGAAAGCACCGTATAGGATGCGCGCAAAAGGCGGAATAAGAACGCACCGTATGGGTTACGCACAAGACGCACAGATAGGAGCAGAAATGAATATTTTGGTCATCAATTGCGGGAGTTCCTCCCTCAAATTTCAATTAATCGATTCGGAATCAGAAAAGTGCTTAGCCAAAGGCTTGTGTGAGCGAATCGGGATAGAAGGCAGCCGCCTTGTTTATACCGCGTTGGTACCCCGCTCAACGCAAATGAACTCTTTTGTGCCAAAAACATTGGAAACTGTCACACCTATGGCAGATCACACCAAAGCGATTCAGTTGGTGATCGAAGCACTTGCAGCACCGGAGACCGGAGTCTTACAATCTCTTGAAGATATTGATGCCGTAGGTCACCGCGTGGTACACGGCGGGGAGCATTTTACAGAATCAGCCCTTCTTTCACAAGAGGTAATCGCTGCGATTCGTGAATGCAATGAATTGGCACCACTACACAATCCTGCGAATCTCATCGGGATTGAGGCTTGCCAGACGCTGATGCCCAATACCCCGATGGTTGGCGTCTTTGATACCGCCTTTCATCAAACGATACCGCAGGAAGCTTATCTATATGGATTGCCTTATTCCTTTTATGAAAAACACAAGATACGACGTTATGGAGTCCACGGAACCAGCCATTCTTATGTATCACGCCAAGCTGCGAAGCTCATGGGACAAGCATATGAAGATCTCAAAATCATCGTCTGCCACCTCGGCAACGGAGCGAGTGTAGCAGCGGTTCAGAACGGTCGCTGTGTGGACACATCCATGGGTTTGACCCCTTTAGAAGGTCTCATCATGGGCACACGCTGCGGGGATTTGGATCCGGCGATCCTTGAATACCTTTCCAAAAAGGAAGGACTGACTCTTTCGGAAATCATGACGATATTGAACAAACAATCCGGTGTTTACGGATTGTCCAATGAACTCTCGTCAGATTTTCGCGATCTGGAAGCGGGATATCATGCGAATGATCCAAACGCAATCCGTGCGATGAAGACATATTGCTATCGTGTGGCGAAATACATCGGATCCTACGCTGCCGCGATGAATGGGGTAGATGCGATTTGCTTTACAGCAGGAGTCGGGGAAAATGGACCACTTGTCCGTAGCTTAACATGTGAGTATCTGGGATATCTTGGAGTGGTCTTGGATCCTACCGCGAATACCGTTCGCGGAAAAGAGGCAGTGATCAGCACAGAAGATTCTCGCGTGAGCGTCATGGCCATTCCCACGAACGAAGAACTAGCTATCGCGCGAGAGACAGTCAGACTCGCAAATGTGAAATAAAAATCTTCTCAAAGTGTATAGGTACAAACTTGCGAAACGCGTGAAAGAAAAATAGCTGTCACGATTCAAGCGTTCGCCGATCTAGCGTTTATACCGTTTCAATACACAGAAAAAGCCAGAGCCGGGATCCACTGCCTTTGAAACGTAGATCGGCGAACGCATGAATCGCAACATATATAGAACATTAGTTAGAAAACGCTTAAACACCTTGATTGATACGCGCGCCAAGGTTCGCAGACGAGAGCAAGTTTGAAAGTAAGTGAACTTTCAAACGCATTGATTGAAATGCGCGCCAAGGCGCGCAGATGGGAGCAAGTTTGAAAGTAAGTGAACTTTCAAACACCTTGATTAAAACGCGCGCCAAGGCGCGCAGACGGGAGCAAATATGAAAATGACTTTACGTTGGTTTGGTAATTCGGATTCGATTTCGTTACAGCAGATACGGCAGATCCCGGGGGTTCGTGGGGTGATCAGTACCCTATATGACACAGCGCCCGGCGAAGCGTGGGAAAGAAGCGATATTCACGCCTTAAAAACACAAGTTGAAGCGGCGGGATTGTGCCTAAGCGGGATTGAAAGTGTCAACATCCACGATTCTATCAAAATCGGGTCAACAGACAAAGACCTTTATATCGACAATTATATCCGTACCCTAGAGCGGTTGGGACAAGAAGGCATTGATCTGGTTTGCTACAATTTTATGCCTGTCTTTGATTGGACACGCACAGAACTGGCGCGAGTGCGACCGGATGGCTCCACAGTATTGGCTTATCACCAACAAACAGTGGATGATATTGATCCTACGCTCATGTTTGATTCTATTTCTTCAGATGCCAACGGCTTTGTGCTCCCCGGTTGGGAACCGGAACGCATGGCACGTGTGAAAGAATTGTTTGCAGCTTACCAAGAAGTTGACGAAGCCTTATTGTGGAAAAATCTGCAATATTTCTTGGAAGCGATCATGCCAGTATGTAATCAATATGATATCAAAATGGCCATACATCCCGATGATCCTGCGTGGAGCGTCTTTGGGTTACCTCGTATTATTACCAATCTGCCCAATCTGCAAAAAATGATGCGGATGGTTGATGATCCGCACAATGGCGTGACTTTCTGCTCCGGCTCCTATGGCACCAATCCCGACAATGATCTGCCCGGGATGATCCGTGCGTTGGAAGGCAGGATTCATTTTGCGCACGTGCGCAACTTACAACACAATGCGCCGGGAGATTTTGAAGAATCAGCTCATTTATCGTCGGATGGCAGCTTTGATATGTATGAAATCACAAGAGCATTGTACGATATTTACTTTACCGGTCCGATTCGACCGGATCACGGTAGGATGATATGGGGAGAATCGGCGATGCCCGGTTATGGCTTATATGACCGCGCTTTGGGTGCTACTTATATCAACGGTTTGTGGGAAGCCATCGACAAAAATGAGAAAAGAGCCAAAGGAGGCCTGCTATGAAATTAACGCAAGAAGGATTAAAAGACGCTGCTGCGTGGGAAGCAAAAGGCTACGCGATCCCGCAATATGATCGTAAAGCCGTGGCAGAAAAGACAAAGAATACGCCCAAGTGGATTCATTTTGGAGCGGGCAATATCTTTCGTGCTTTTTTATCCAAAGTCATGCAAGATTTGCTGGATCAAAAATTATGTGACACGGGAATCATCGTAGCAGAAGGCTTTGACTATGAAATCATCCAAAAGGCGTATCAACCCTTCGATAATTACAGCATCTTAGCGACACTCAAAGCTGACGGTGCTATTGAAAAGACGGTGATCGGGAGCGTGACAGAGTCTATCATTTTGGATCACGACCAAAAAGAGCAATTTGATCGTGCCAAAGAAATCTTTCGCGCACCTTCTTTACAAATGGCCAGCTTTACGATTACCGAAAAAGGATACAGTCTGACGAACGCCGGTGGGCAGACGTTGCCTGATCTGGCAGAAGATTTCGTAAATGGACCCGGTGAAGCAAAAAGCTATTTAGGGAAGATTGCGGCGCTTTTGTATGAACGTTTCTTGTGTCAGGAATTGCCGATTGCCATGGTCAGTATGGACAATTGCTCCAAAAACGGTGAGAAACTACAACGCGCTATACAAGGAGTAGCGACACAATGGGTTTCTCATGGACTTGTGAGCGATCAGTTCCTTGCATATATCAACGATCCGAACAAAGTATCTTTTCCCTTTACCATGATTGATAAGATTACCCCTCGACCGGATGCGAAGGTCATGGCTCATTTAAAAGACGATCAGATAGAAGGCACAGAACCGGTGATTACATCCAAAAACACGTATATCGCTTGCTTTGTCAATGCGGAAGAAAGCCAATACTTAGTCGTGGAGGATTTATTTCCTAATGGAAAGCTCCCATTGGAGAACGCAGGGATTATTTACACCAACCAAGAAATGGTCAGCAAGGTTGAACGGATGAAAGTCTGTACTTGTTTGAACCCGCTGCACACCGCGCTTGCGGTTTATGGATGCCTGTTGGGGTATGAGTTGATTTGTGAGGAAATGCAAGAGCCGCATTTAAGACGTATGGTAGAGCGAATCGGGTACCAAGAAGGATTGCCTGTGGTCACGGATCCGGGTATCATCAAGCCATCTGATTTCTTGAATGAAGTGTTAACGGTACGAATTCCCAATCCGTTCATGCCGGATTCTCCGCAGCGAATCGCTACAGATACGTCTCAAAAGCTCAGTATTCGATTTGGCGAGACGATTAAAGCTTATCAAGCGTCAGAGGAACTAAACGTATCTGATTTGAAGATGATTCCTCTTGTATTCGCGGGTTGGTTGCGTTACTTACTCTGTATCGACGACCAAGGGAACGCGTTTACACCCAGTTCGGATCCTATGTTGGAGACACTTCTTCCGATCATGAGTCAGATTCGTATAGGCGAAATGGGAAGCACAGAAGAAACGACACAGATTTTGACCCCAATATTACAAAATGAAAAGATCTTCGGAGTTGATTTGTGTGAAGCAGGATTGGCACCGTTGGTGATCGCCTATTTTGAAAAAATGGCAA
>JAISHZ010000360.1 GCA_031262285.1 Lachnospiraceae bacterium
CAATTCCACATTTTTCATATTTTCCGGTTTGTGCATGATGGTGTTGGCTTCCCCGGGAAGGTCGATCCCGGTTCGTTTGAGCAATCCAAATTTCAAAAAATAGTCATAAAAAGTATTGACACCCATGCGCAATCCAACAGTGATAAATACGGGGTTGCAGGAATTCATGGTTCCTTGTACAAAATTCTCCGCTCCGTGACCGGCGACTTTGTGGCAGCGAATGCGGCGATCATCTACTATAATATACCCCGGACAACTAAAATTATCATGAACGGTAACCACACCGGAATCCAAACCTGCCGCCGCCGTAATGATTTTAAAAGTAGAGCCCGGTTCATAGGTGTCGTTGATACAACCGTTACGCCATATCCCATTGAGTAGATTCTGTTCTTCCTCGGCACTCAGACTTTCTCCTACTGTCACAGGCAATTCGTAGGGGTTGTTTAAATCAAATTCGGGAATATCCACCATGGCAAAAATACTGCCGTCTTTGACGTTCATCACAATAATCGATACGCCGTCTGCTTGCTTGGCTTCCATCGCAGTCTGCGCCAATTGTGTCGCGTAGGATTGGATATTCATATCCAAACTGATCACCAGATCATTGCCCGCGACCGGTTCGAGTCTGCGTTCTCCCGCCTCGTCGATTTCAATTCCTTTGGCATCCGTAACAGTCAGAATCGTTCCCGCCTGACCTTTTAAATAGTCTTCGTATATGACTTCCAGCCCGATAATCCCTTGATTGTCCCCGCCGGTAAATCCCATCACTTTACTCGCAAGTTCCCCATAGGGGTAATAGCGTTTGTAATCCTCATCGACCTTCACCCCCGGTAGATTGTACTCCCGGATACGATCTCCGATGGTTTTGTCCACGTTACTTTTGATTCGCTCCAAAGCGGTGTATTTTTCCACCCGATTTCTGACATATGTTTCCGACAGTCCCAATTGTTCGCTGAGTACTTCTACTACCAAATCCGGATCTGTTACTTGACTATGTATCACAGAAATCGTGCAAACCGTTTTGTTATCCGCCAACACTGTACCGTTCACATCCAAGATCCGTCCTCTAGATGCTTTGATACTTCTTTCTCGCTCGTGCAGCTGCGTCGCTCTCGCCGAATAGTAATCAGCTCTCCATATCATCAGAAACACCAACCGTCCGAGTAAAGCCAGTAAAGCAAAAGCACAGATGAAAAAGACAACCATTATCTTTCTTTTGTGGTATATTTTGTGTTGATTTCCTGGCATGAACCACTCCGATAGATTTGTCTATTTCTTATACTGTATTCCAACCTTTCGTGGGTTATTCATCTTGTACGAAAATCGAGAGACTCTTTGAATCGTAACCGGTATCACTCTTCACCTTCCGGCATTTCTTCGCTTGCAGGCACTTCTTCGCCTTCCGGCTCCTCCTCTATGGGAATGGCTTCTTGTTCTCGATAGAGAGCCTCAATTGCGATCTGTTTTTGCTCAAGTTCTGTTATTTCTTCTTCCGACAATTCATGGGTCATATAAATCCCCATATATGGCAGCACTTCCATCAAAATAGATCTGGTGAGTCGCGTTGCGTAAGCGGTTTCATCTTGCTTTTCAGCGTTGAGTCTATCGATCACCACATAAATCGCGATTTGGGGGGCATCCGCAGGCGCATAACCCATAAACGATATCACGTATTCCCCATTTCCTCTAGGTAAGGTCTCTGCGGTTCCGGTCTTACCGCCGATCGCATATCCGGGTGGTCTCGCTGTCTTCCCTGTCCGTCTTGTCCCGGCTCCTCCATCCTCCATCACCACCGCATAACAATACTCACGTAGTTTTTCCGAAGTAGATTGCGATACCGTTCTTTTTAGCAACCTCGGTTCAATATTGGAAATAGTCGCGCCGGCAGCATTGGTGATTTTGTCCACCAAATGGGGTTCATAATAGTAACCACCGTTGATCAAGGAAGAAAACGCAGAAATCATTTGAATCATGGTAACGTTAAAATTTTGTCCGAAGGAATTGGTCGCCAAATCCACTGCCTTCATACTCTCCAGTGAATACAAAAGTCCTTGCGTTCTCGCTTCTCCCGCTAAATCAATATTGGTTTTGAGACCAAAATTAAAGAGGTTTTGAAATTCCGTAAATCTCTCCGTACCCAATCTCGCGGCGATATGCATAAGAGCAATATTGCACGACCACGCAATCGCATTTTTGACGCTCACCGTTCCATCATTGTGACATCCGATCGGGTGCGCGATCCCCGGAAAGGAAATCCCCCCGGCACACTCAAAGACTTCGCTGCCATTGATCGCTCCCACTTCCAGCGCTGCGGCGACGGTAAACGGTTTGGCGGTTGATCCGGGTTCATATGTATCCGAGATACAAAAATTTCGCCACAAGCGGTTGAGGGTATCATAATAGGTATCATTTTCCACCATAGCTGCAATTTCTTCTTGCGTATAGTAAGCTGACAAGTCTCTGGGGTTATTTAAATCAAAGTTTGGATAACTTGCCATCGCCAGGATGTTCCCTGTATCGACTTCTTGAATCACGCAAGCAATATTGTTCGCACCATTTCCTTCGCGATAAGCATCGGTTAGGCTTGCATTCAAGTCCGCTATGGCACGTTCGACGATTCTTTGAATATTGGTGTCAAGCGTACTATGTATCGTATATCCGTCAACAGCAGGCTTGACCGTTCTTTCCAATGCTTCATCCGCGTTTAAATAGCCAAATTCTCTGCCGGTCGTACCGTTTAATATTTCATTGTAATATTCTTCCAATCCATATAAGCCATTATTGTCTCCTGTTAAAAAACCGATGACATCCGATGCCATCGTATTGTTGGGATAGATTCTTTTGTACTCTTCTTCAAAGAAGATACCGCCAATCAAACTGTCTTCCTTGTTTTGTTGCTCCAAAAAGGGCGCGGTTTGATCGAAGGTCAACTGCTTGAGCGCGATATAATAAGCCGACGACGGATGCTCTGTAATATACGTACGCATTGTGATCCGATCCAGTCCAAAGCAATCCGACAACGCTTGTAGTGTAGCGTTCAAGGTGCCTTCCGTACGCGACTCTAGTTCCAAAATCAATCTGGAATCTATGATCAGATTATAAACTTTCTCACTGGTTGCCAACAATGTCCCATTGGCATCCAAAATATCACCTCGCCGGAATGGCAATGTCAAACTGTCATATCTTTGCTGAGAAAGGACTTGTCTGCTGTAACGTTCGCCGTCCTCTTTTGTAATGCTCAAAAGTCGAAATCCCAGAACAAAGAAGGCGAGGAACATGACGCATACTAGCAACGTGAGCCTTTTTTTCTTTTTCGGTCCGAATTTTAGCATCCGTCCGACAGATCTTTTTCGCTTCGAATGTCGCTCATTGACCATACACAATATACCTCTTGCTTGTCTTTTCAATTGGAGGATCGAAAATAATCCACTCCTTCATCAGCGTAGGTCACAACTTGTCCCTCTTGAGGATAGGTCATTCCAAGTTCCGTAATAGCGATACGCATCACTTCTTCCAAATCTATGCTTCTGACGATATGATTGTAGGTTTCCTCATTGGTATGCTTCATATGAAGAACTTCCGATTCCAAGTCTGATATCGTATTGCTATGATTGATAAAATCTGATCTCAGTTGAATATAGTTAATGAATGTCCCTGCCATCAGCGAGATCGCAAGCATAATGAACGCGACATAACCGAGATTTAAGTGTTTTGCTTTATCTCTGTTTTTGCGGGTTGTATTGCTTACTCTTTTCGCAGGTCCTTCCATCCCCGGGTGGAAAAGCGGCTCTACCGCGATATTTCCGTTCACATAATCTTGATAACTGTGACGAACGCTCGTTTGACGAGGAGCTATTTGGCTTTGGTTATATTGATGGTAATGATTGCTATTTTGTGCCATGCAAACGAATCTCCTTCCTAATGATTTTTTTCAAACACGCGCAATTTTGCGCTTTTGGCACGGCTATTGGCTTGCAGTTCACTCTCTCCGGCCAAGATCGGCTTTTTCGTAATGACGATTCCTTGCGCCTTTTTGCCGCATACACAAACGGGAAAATTGGGCGGGCATTCGCATGGATTGGCAAGATCGCGAAATGCTGTTTTCACCATTCTGTCCTCCAAAGAATGAAAAGTGATCACACAGAATCTTCCACCCGGTGCCAAACAGGAAACCAACTTGGTGAGCGCGCTTTTGA
>JAISHZ010000007.1 GCA_031262285.1 Lachnospiraceae bacterium
TACGCGCGCCTTTGGCGCGCAGACGGGAGCAAACTATGACAAGAAACGCCGGAAAGACTGTTTTGGGGAGAATGTCCATAAAACCGCAGTGGAAAACAGCGTTTTTGACGGTGTTACTAGTTGGTTTGCTCGTTCACTTGCCTATGATGGTACGTGATATTCCCAATCATGACGGACTGGCGAGTCTTTATTTTGACCAAAATATGATCACATCAGGGCGCTTCTTTTTGGGAATCGCATGTAGCTTTTCTTCTTTCTATGCTTTACCGTGGATCAGCGGTCTTCTGGGTCTGTTTTGGTTGGCGCTCACTAGCGTAGCGTTAGTCGCTTTTTTAGAAATTCACAGAAAATTCTACGCAGGATTGATTGGCGCTATATTGGTCACGTTTCCGGTGATCGCTTCTAATTTTGCCTATGTTTTCACGATGGATGGATATATGATGGGACTCTGCCTGGCAGTCAGCAGCGTATTGGCTGTGAAAAAATTGCGATATGGCGCTTTCGTAGGAGGTTGCTGCCTTGCTCTCAGTTTGGGGATTTATCAATCATATCTGTCCGTTGCCATGGTGCTTTCCTTATATGGCATTGTACAAGCGGCAATCATCATTGAGAGAGCTTCAAAACAAGGAACTCATTTATGGGAGAAAACCTTGTTTGCCTATATCCGTATGGGAATCTATGGAGTGCTGTTCTATTTGGGTATTTTACATTTGCTACTTTGGATACAGGGAAAGGAATTGGCATCTTATCAAGGAATCAGCGATTTTGGAGTGGCAGAAAGCGGTGGCAATTTGAATATATTCTTGCGAATGGGCAAGGATTTTCTCTCCTTTACTTTTCGGGGTGGGATACTACTACCCAACATAGCGGCCCAAATCGCGTTGACGTTGTTATTTTTCTTTGCCGCGACGGTTTTTTTGCGGCGCTTCCTTCGCAATCGTTGGAGTAGAAAACCGCAATTTTACGTCGCAGTGGTGTTGACGTTATTCCTAACCCCGATTTGCTTTAACGCGATTCTTTTAATATCGCCAAAAGTAACATATCATTCCCTTATGCGATATCAGTGGGTGCTGATTCCGATCCTGTTACTTGCGTTCATCGAACGGTTTGGCGGGATACCCTTTCGGAAATACTATTCCGGTATCGTATCGATTTGTGTCATAGTATTGATTTTGACGTATAGCGTGATAGATAATATCGGATATTCCAATCTGGAAAAGCGATTGGATAAAACATACGCCTACTGTATAAGGCTTTTGGATCGTATTGAGCAGACTCCCGGATATTATCAAGGGATTCCGATCGCAATGGTTGGGGTGGTGGGAGAGGAGCAATTCCCCCCCACAGATTTGACGAGAGCGGTTACGGAACCTATGCTTGGCATGAGTGGAGACAGTTTGTTGTACACGGCAGTTAATTACCAAGCTTTTATCAAGCATTATCTGGGTGCGGATTTGAATTTTCTACCGACAGAAGAGATGATGCGTGTGTATTATACTGATGAATATATCAAGATGGAGAGTTTTCCTGGTAAAACGTCTGTTCAAGTGATTGATGGGATCCTCTATGTCAAAACAGAAAACACCAACCGCTCTGAATAAAGAGACAGGGTGTGCGTAGGTGAGAATGGGAACAAGAAAGGAGAAGTATGGCGCTCTTATCAATTATTCTACCTGCTTATAACGAAGAAGAGAATATTCGTCCCATTACACAGACGCTGTCCGCACTTTTGGAAGAGAAGGCGATCCAATTCGAACTTCTTTTTATCAGCGACGGTTCCACAGATGAGACATTTGCACGGATCAAAGAAGAACAAGAAAGAGATGATCGCGTCAGAGGTGTGCAGTTTAGCAGGAATTTTGGAAAAGAAGCCGCTATTTTCGCCGGATTACAGTATGCTAAAGGGGATGCGGTGGTAGTCATGGACTGTGATCTGCAACATCCACCGGAGACATTGCCTCGAATGTGGGCTCTTTGGCAAGATGGGTACGAAATCGTAGAGGGGCAAAAAAGTAAGCGAGGAACAGAAAGCCTTTGGTACAAGATATCCGCAGGATTGTTCTATCATATCATGAGCGGACTGCTAAAAATGAATATGAACGCTTCCTCCGATTTTAAATTATTAGACAGAAAAGTGGTAGATGTCTTGTTATCCTTGCCAGAACGCAATACTTTTTTCCGTGCAATGACCTTCTGGACGGGTTTTCGCAGAGTGACTGTGGAGTATGAAGTGGCAAAGCGTCAATATGGAAAAAGCAAATGGTCGATGACCAGTTTGCTTCGTTATGCTGTCAAAAATGCCACTTCTTTTAGCACCATGCCACTTCAGATCGTGACGGTAGCGGGAATGCTCTTTTTGCTATTTAGCTTTTTGTTGGGTATTCAAACATTGGTGAAGTATCTTTCCGGAACTGCGGTAGAAGGGTTCACAACAGTCATCCTATTAATGTTGATTATCGGCGGGTTTATCCTCATCAGCTTAGGAATAATCGGGCATTACATCGCTCGAATCTACGAAGAAGTCAAGGGTAGACCCAAGTATATCGTCAGTGCTGTTTGTGAAAAGGAGGAATCGTGAAACGCAATACCAATATAGAGGCCTTACGTGTCGTGGCGATGCTCATGGTTATTCTCTTGCATTTTCTTTCGAAAGGCAATCACCTACCGCCGCTTACCGGTTCGATGCAAGGTACGGGGTATGTAGCTTGGTTTTTGGAGAGCTTGAGCATTGTCGCAGTCAATGTATATTTCTTGATTAGCGGTTTCTTTCTATCTACCTCTGATTTCAAAAGTAAAAGATTGCTCAACTTGGTTTGCCAAGTTTTCTTTTATAGTATCGTGATTTCTATCATATTTTACGCACTCGGTAAGATGGAAATAGCAGGATTATATGATCTTTTGCAAGTGGTATTGCCGATTCAGATGAAGCAATATTGGTTTGCTACGGCATATGTAGGAATGTATCTGTTTGCTCCAATTTTGGGAATCGCTGTGCGTGGGATGCGAAAAGAGCAGCTGCAAATTACGATAGTAGGACTTTTGCTTTTTTTCTCAATTGCCAAATCTCTCCTACCAGTTCACTTAGCAACGGATGAACAAGGGTATGACTTGGTCTGGTTTCTGTGTGTCTATCTTGTCGCGGCATATATCAGACTATATGGAATAGCCTTTTATCGTAACGCGAAAAGAGCAGCGATTTGTTACCTGTGTTTCGGCAGCGGGATCTTTTTGATGGCGATGTTGTCGCGTTTGATTTTCATGAAAACGGGACGAATGGAAGAATATATGATCAGTCTTTATGGGTATAACCATATTTTTAATTTATTGGCTGCAGTATCGCTTTTTTACGTATTTATCCTTTCCAAAGAAACGAGCGTGGGGCGGTTGGTGAGCAAAGTGGCGCCTTATACGTTCGGTGTATACCTCTTACATGAACAGTTACAGCTGCGTTATTTGTGGCCATCGTGGTTACCCGGAGGAGAAAGTTGGAAAGTAAGTGAACTTTCAAACACCTTGATTGGTACGCGCACCGCCTACGCGCAGACGGGAGCAAGTGCGGTTTGGTTGGAAGGATCTTTGATCTTGTTTCTTTTGTATGCATTGGGGAGTGTGCTTCTTGTGTTCTTGGTCGGTATTGGGATAGATCGCTTGCGGGCAGGATTGTTTCTATTTATCGCGAAACTTCTGAGAGGCACTCGCATCGATCGTTTTCTGACGCATATAGACCTTTGTATGGCAAAGAAAAAGAATGTGTTATCGGATATAGTCGGAGGGGAGTTTGGTGAAAGCAAATAGCAATGGAATGAAATGGATGAAGGTGATTGAAGCTTGGAGTTATCCGATTATCTTGGCGCTTTATTCGCTTCGCCACATCCGATACGGCGTCGATTGGTGGGATACCGGATATAGCTACGGAAACTTTGTCTATATGGAAGAAATGGATCCTATGTGGAAATTTAGCACATATTTATCGACAGCGTTGGGACATCTGTTTACGAAGCTTCCCTTTGGCGATACGATGGTCGGTATGAATTTCTACACGAGCCTTCTTGTCAGTATCATGAGTGTGGGCGGTTATTTTTTCTTTGTACACAAAATTCATATCCCGAAAGCCATTGCATTTCTGGGAGAATTGTTGGCGATCAATTTATCTTGGTGCCCAACGGCTGTTTTGTACAATTACCTCACTTATCTACTTTTTGGTGGTGGAGCAATTTTACTTTATATGGCATTAACCGCGCAAGAAAATACCACAAAAGAGCGCATTTATTTTGTGATGGCGGGGATTTTGCTTGGGATCAATATTTTCGTTAGATTCCCCAATGTCACACATATGGGTTTGATCGTGTTGGTCTGGGGGTACGGATGGATTCGAAAGAAAAAGCGCAAAGAGGTGGTGCAACAGACACTATGGTGTATGTTAGGGTATGCGATAGGGATCGCGGTTTGCTTAATAGGGATATCCATTCGCTATGGAATCACGGACTATGTGGATGCGATCTTGCGTTTGTTTACGATGCCATCTGACGCATCTGATTATTCTCCCGTACAGATGGTCTTGTCGCAGCTTCGAAATTATAGACTCAATCTATACTGGCTCGTACTACCATTTGTGGGTATCTGCGTAGGTTGTCTTTTCTTTTCCATGATTCCAAAACAGGTGCGTAAATTTTTCTATGTTCCTTACATCCTGTGCGCGTTTGTGCTTTTTTACTATTTACGACAGCAAAATATGTTTAACTTCACTTACACCACGCTGATGAGTGTGCAACAATGGGCATTTAGCCTCTTAACCCTTTTGATCGGGATGGGCGCGGTGATCCTCTTTCGAGCGAAATCGGCGAAAACGGATAAATTAATGGTGAGTTTGACGATTTTGATCGTCTTAATCACCCCCCTTGGAACCAATAATCATTTGATTGCCAGCATCAACAATCTTTATTTGGTGGCGCCTATCTTTTTGTGGTTCCTCTATCGGTTTTGCAAAAATGGACCATCGGTGGCCGGGCGTAGATTGAACTTGTTTCCTTTGAAAGCAATGCTTGTGTGTATCACCGTCATGCTTTTCATCCAATCAATCCTTTTCGGGTTGACGTTTGTCTTTACAGAAGCAGACGGCGGGGAAAATCTTCACACAAGAGTGGAAGAGAATGATATACTAAGGGGTATGTATACCACGAGCCAGCGTACGCAGGTCATCGAATCCCTATCCGAGTATGTGGAGAGAGAGGGGTTGAAAGGTCATCCGCTGATCGTATATGGAATGATCCCGGCAATGCCCTATTACCTTGAGATGCCCTTTGCCATCAGTGCGTGGCCGGATTTGCGTTCCTATCAATACGACATTATGGCTATGCAACTCGACGAAACGGCACAAGAAGCACAAAACAGCGGACAGTTACCGCTCGTTTTATTGGAAATTCGATATGGAGCATACGCTTTGGGTGGGGAAGACGCTGTGTTGGCGATAGGACAAGACGTTGGAACGATAGCAGAAGATCAAAAGTTTGCACTGCTGAGAGACTGGTTAGTGCGATATCAATATCAAGAAATTTTTTCGAATGAGAAATTTGTTCTTTTTCGCGCTGAAATAATTGAAAAATAACAGTATTCTAAAGGAGAGAACAAGATGTTGAAAATTCCTTTTAATGTCCCACCGTTTGTAGGGAAAGAACTTGATTATGTATCGGAATGCGTGAAAAATCAAAAAATATGCGGAGACGGTCCGTTTACCAAAAAGTGTAGTCGGTGGTTGGAGCAACGCACCAAAGCGACGAAATGTTTCTTGACTACATCTTGTACCCATGCGTTGGAAATGGCAGTGTACCTAGCTGATATTGGCGTAGGAGATGAAGTGATTTTACCTTCGTATACGTTTTCCTCGACGGCGGACTGTATTGTCATGCGCGGGGCGACACCGGTCTTTGTAGACATTCGACCGGATACGCTCAATATCGACGAAAAGCTGATCGAAAACGCGATCACGGATCATACGAAAGCGATCATACCGGTTCATTACGCCGGGGTTGCTTGTGAAATGGATACGATTATGGACATCGCACACAGACACCATTTGATCGTGATCGAAGACGCAGCACAAGGCTTATTGGCTTCTTATCATGACAAAGCATTGGGAACAATCGGAGACTTTGGGTGTTTGAGCTTCCATGAAACGAAGAATTATAGTATGGGTGAAGGCGGTGCGTTATTGATCCGGGATCCGAAATATATCGAAACCGCAGAAATTATTCGAGAAAAAGGAACCGATCGCAGTAAATTTCACAGAGGACAGGTAGACAAGTATACTTGGATAAACTGGGGTTCTTCCTATCTGCCAAGCGACATGAATGCGGCATATTTGTATGCGCAATTGGAAGAAGCGGATACGATCAATGAAAACAGACGTGGCTGCTTCGACAGATATTACAACAACCTACTGCCGCTGTGTGAAAAGGGGTATATGGAACTTCCGGTCATACCAAAAGGCTGTATCCCCAATGGGCATATGTTTTATCTCAAAACGAAAGATTTGTCAGAACGAAATGCGCTGATCGATCATTTATCCGAAGAGGGAATCTTGGCTGTTTCTCATTATGTACCTTTACATTCCGCTCCGGCAGGCAAGAAATACGGGCGCTTTTTCGAGGAAGATCGCTTTACCACAAAAGAAAGTGATCGGCTATTACGATTGCCTATGTATTTTGGATTGACACAAGAGCAGGTGGATATGATATGCGACAGGATTCACGCGTTTTATCACGCATCATGAAATACAAAGCGTTATCGCCAAATGGGAAGATTCCTTTTGACAGCATTGCGCAGATACTTCGCTTCATGCTTGTGATCGGACTGTCGGTTCAAGTAGTCTTGGGAATGTTGTGGCTGATCTTCAATATATCGGTGGTGCCTGATTTTGAACAGACCGGGCTTGGGTTACAACAAAGTTACGAGGGATGGTGGCTCTCTTTTCTCGTAAACCCTTATGATCTGTTGGCGGCGTTTTTGTATCGCTTAACCGGATATCGTGAACTGTGGTATGCTATATTCTTATATACAATACAACTGACCATCGCATGGCTAGGAGGCTATCGGCTGCTACGCGTTTTGTGTGTGATGTTTGAAAGTAAGAGAACTTTCAAACGCCTTGATTGGTACGCGCGCCTTTGGCGCGCAGACGGGAGCAAGTTTGAAAGTAAGGGAACTTTCAAACGCCTTGATTGGTACGCGCGCCTTTGGCGCGTAGACGGGAGCAAATATGCGAAAATAGGAGCCTTCTGTGTCTTGTTTATCCCTATGACGCTACAATGCCACTTAGCGGTCTTGCCGGAGTCGTTGGCGTCGTCTTTTTTCTTGTTCAGTTGCGCGGAAGCGTTTGCCGGAAGAGAGACCTTTCATCCATTTCAAGCGTTGAGTTTTTGGGTGATCAGTATTTGGATTCTTCCTGCGTATGCGCTTTTGGGAATCCCCGTTGTACTCTTTGTATTGGCTCGGGTTTTTTTACATTTACGCGGCGCTAGAGGCCTTCGTGCAAGTAGTCTGCTTGTGATCGTATTGTTTGGATTGTTCTTGGGTTTCTGGAAAGTGGAGCTTGGGTATGAAAATGGGATTAACGGGTTTTCATTGTCCGTGTCGCAGGCAACATTAAGTAGGGTATCATGGCCGGTTTTTGAAAAAGTCTTACCTTACTTGCCGTCGCAGGTCAAAGAAGTCGTATCAGCACAAGACATCAGATTGATTCATGAGCGGCCGGAAGAAATTACACAAATCCTTGTACCGGAGTTGGTTGATAAAGTAGGTCAAGAAGAAACGATCAGACTGCTTTACGACACCGCTAAGATTTGCTTAGACTATCATACCAAACAAGTCGTCGGTCAGATCTTGACAGATATAGTGTCTTATATGATAACACCTGTTGCGTTGGTTTGGCAGCTTTCGGGAGAAGGAACGGAATCGTTTGGCGGGCAAAACTATGCGCGCATGAAAGCACAGGCTCCCGGAATCACCAAGATCTTTGTATGGTATACATTTTGTTGGTTTGTGTTGGGTATTGTGGTTACAGTTCTTTTGCATCTACTGAACACGTTTTGTATGAACCAACAGAAATCCAGCGATAAGACTTATAAATGGAAAATAGCCCTTTTTTGCACTTGCGTGGCGACTTCTTTGTGTGTTGCCGTCGTATATACCCTACAAGGTGCAAGCATGATGGATTACAAAAAAGGAATCATCCCTACCTTACTGTGGTATGTCGGGATGATTGTTGTGTTACGAAAAGGAGTGCGAATTTGAACGCTTGGAGTGTGGTCGCAGGCATTTGCATTTTGTTTTTTTGGATGATACTGGTACCGATGGCGAGCGGTAGAATCGTGAAAGGTGCGCTTGGTAGGGAAGAAAGAGGGTTCTTTTGGAATGCTCTGGAATCTTGGGTATTTGGGCAAATGCTTTTGTGGGGTGCGTTTCAAATAATCTGTGTTCCATTCGTGCTCCTGCAAAGAACGTTTTTGGAAGTCGTTACAATATTTCAACTTGTTTCTTCTATCCTTGGTCTTGTGGGGATCGGGTTGTGGTGGTTCACGTGGCGTAAGAGAACACCGTATCGGAATCTAAGAACGAGTTCGAAGCAGGATAAAAGGAGTTTGCTGCTTTGGTGTGTGTTTTGGATGCTGTTGCTGTTCCAGGTGGTCATGGCATTTACGATGACATATGGTGATGGGGATGATTCTTATTATGTAGCAGTATCTACCTTGGCACAGGAAAGCAATACGATGTACTTGAAACTTCCCTATACGGGAGGCGCTACTGCGTTGGATGCTCGTCACGGATTGGCGCCGTTTCCGATCTGGATAGCGTATTTGGCGCAAATATCAGGAATTCGAACAGTCAGCGTCGCGCACGTAGCAGTACCGGCTCTCTTAATACCGATGACCTATGCAATCTATGCGATGATTGGGAAGAGACTCCCGGGTATTTCTACAAGGCAATTCAAAAAAGATTATTTGCCTATATTTATGATATTTCTATCCTTGTTGGTACTATTCGGAGATTATTCTATTTACTCTGTTGAGAACTTTTTGATCGCTAGAACCAGACAGGGAAAAGCGGCATTTGGCAATCTGGTGATACCGGCATTGATTCTACTGCTTTTGATCATCGTTGAAAAGATTCATGAGAATCGCAAGATGAATCCGAAAATATGGATTTGTCTCACCGCTGTGATTCTAACCGGCTGCTTGTGTTCTACATTGGGAACGGCACTTTGTGGATTGTTGCTTGCTGTGGTTGGGCTTATCAGCGCAATTAGTTTTCGGAAATGGAAATTTCTAATTCCTCTTTGTCTATGCTGTGTGCCAACGGTTGTTTATATCGTTTTGTACCTACGGATTCGCTGATCATCACAATGATGTTGCAGCATAGTATGCTCAAGTTTGAGATAGGTACGAGACGCGAGACGCACGAAGGTCGCGCGACGAAGAATCGACACTGTGTACTTGAAAGGAGCGATATTACCATATGTGGGAAGTCATAACCGCACTCTTTCATCGATATATGGGTACCGGATTGCTCGTGGCTTGGAGTCTGCTATCGATTTTCTATCTTTTGGTGCGAGAAAAGAAAAAACACATCAGAGTCATATTCGTCTATTCACCGATCGTGTTGCTCTTGATCTTTTTTAATCCATGGATTGCGGACTTGTTTTATCGGTATATCGGGGATGAGATTTACTATCGTATTCTTTGGTTGATTCCCATGTCGGTACTCATCGCCTATTCTCTTTTGCACATTTATATGCACTTGGCGGGGAGAAAGAAGCAAATTTTCGCAGGGGTTGCCTGTGTGTTGCTGATTGTATCCGGTAACTATGTCTATGACGACATTCACTTCAGACCGGCGGAAAATCTTTATCATATTCCGCAAAGCGTCGTGGAAATCTGCGATTATATTGAAGTGGAAGGACGAGAAGTGATGGCGGCGTTTCCACATGAGATGATTCAATATGTAAGGCAATATTCCCCGATCGTATGTATGCCTTACGGTCGAGAGGTCATGCTCAATTTATGGGGAAATTATGATCCATTTTATGCACAAGTGGAAGCGAAGGTATTGGATGTTGAGCAGATTACGAAATTAGCCCAGGAAACAGGCTGTCATTATGTTATCGTGAATGCAGAAAAAGAAAAGATTGGGGATTTTGAATCCTACAACTTTACGTTACAGATTTCTGTGCAAGGATACGATGTTTATTTAAATCAAAGCAACCTGCCTACATTGTCTTAGGTTCCTGTGCAAACTGCGTTTATAGTTACTATTTACGCCCAATGTCAGTTACTTATGACTTCTGATATAAATGTCAACTACGAGAAGCGGCATAGAATCAGCTCCTTTTTCGGTTTGCCGATGCCTAAAACACTAAGGTAAATGACATTAATTCACGTCTTCGGCGTTCATAGTAACAAATCGCACAAATCACAATGCGATGAAATTCATCACTATGCGATAAAATTCATCACAATGCGATAAAAATCATCGCTATGCGATTTGTCGGTTGCGACGCTTCGTGTGGGATAGTGGCTATGAATAGTAATCGTCCATAGTAACCTATCACGATGCAATCTTTGCGAATTGTAATTAATCAAATCAAATGGAGAGAAAGATATTGTTAAAACAAGATAGTCAAGAAGCTTTGGTTCACAATACAACATCAACGAATTCTCGCGCACGCGTAGTGATGACCGGATTCAGTCGCTTTGTGAAAAGACGCTATGTCCGAGCGGCCTTAATCTTGGGAATCTTGCCCATCCTATCCGTGATTGTTACCTGTGCGGTGGATGGTCACTTTTTATGGGATGTTTCCATCTTAAATTCAGAATTGAATGATGAACTCTACTATTACAAACTGGTGGAAGGGATTTTGCATGGAGGTTATCCATATGGCTTTTTTGGTTACAATGAAAGCCACGCAAATATCCTCTCGTTTGCTGCTTGGAGTCCGTTTTTACTTCTGCCGTGGGTTCTCTATGGATTCGTGTTTGGCTGGCACCTCTATTCCCCTATTGTGGCAAATATCCTCTTTATGAGTCTAGCGATGATTGCTTATGGACTATTAGTGAAACCATCCAAGAAACAGATCGGTGTTTTGACACTTCTATTTTTTATGTTTCGTCCCTTTGCTCGTTTTATGCTGTCCGCCATGCCGGAAATCACTTGTATGAGTATCTTGATCGTTTTCTATGGATTTTACTGTCACGATGTAAAAACAGGATCAGAGTCACAACCAAAGTCGAAAAAGAACCGAGATTTGGTCATGATGTTCGTCTTGTCTGCCCTTTTAACTCTCATGCGTCCCTATTTTGGACTCTTGTTACTCTTGCCTTGTATCAAATGGATCCGTCAAAAACGTCTCCAAGGGAGTGTAGGGAGTCTTTTGATTTTGTTGACAGTTGGTTTGAGTTATCTCTTGATACAAAAGATGTTTACCGCAGCGTATTTTACACCGATTTATGATACAAAGTGGTTACAAGTCTTTACAGAGGAGGGGGTTTTACAAGGGCTCCATAATATACTATTTAAAGTGTATTACCAAGGGAAAATATTTCTATCCATTATCATGGAGGCAATTCCGTCAGAAGATTTTGCCGGAGCCTATTTCTGCGCATTTGCAGCGACGACTTTGATTCTGATCATTTATTCGTTTTCGTGTTGGCGGAGCAAGCAGCGAGAAGCATTTTACTTTCACCTTTATTTGACAGGTTGTTGCTTGGCGATGCTGTTTGCGATTTTTCTCATGTACCCAAGTATGCAAGAAAGTAGCAAACATCTATTGATGTTCTCTGCTTTGAGCATCTTTGTGATATCCAATATGAAGACTCGCTTCTACAAAAAACCTGTATTTGTCGGGGTCGTCTTCGCATTTTTCTTCCTATACCGCGTGAATGATTTTTACGAATATCAGATTCCCTATATCGATGAGGCCACACGGGAAAGACATTTGGCATGGGCAACCATATTTGACAATCAGTTGGAGCTTACGAAAGCTCCCGTACCGTCCTATCAAAACGTCGTCATCTGGGCTTTCGAAGCGGAAACCACCGACGGAAGAGAGCAGCTTGAGTGGCAAATCTTATATGCACTTCCGGAAGGATTTGGAATTAACTGTTGTATGCTCAACTATCTGGAGACACAAAAAGAAAATTTACAAAGTCGCTACATCGCTGTTCATGCCGATTCTAACCTTGATCTACTTTATCAACAATCCGGATACAAAGAAATCGGACGAAAAGGGGATAGTGTGGTTTATGAACGCCCGGAATCCATGTCGTAAACTCAATTTATCCGGAGAATAAAGAACTTTTGGGGTACACTTTATCGTGGCCTATACCCTTTGCTTGATTATATGGACTTTATGTCTCGTTTCAACTCGGCACAAAAATCGAAATGGTTTGCTGACTGTTTAAATCATTTAAATCAATTTAAAACGGAAAAAGGAACCTATATATTCCCTAAAGAGTATCTTCATACAAAATATATAGACAAAGCATTTCTGAATGGAATGAATATGTCTTTGAAGCGCAATGAACGTGAGTTGCTAAAACGTGAGATAGTAAGTACAATGAAAATGTTTGAAATATATAAAAGCTTCCTGTATACTTAAATCACAGGGGAGTTGACGAAAGAAAATACCTCAAGTAAATTTAGATTATTACTGACCTTGACCGTTGGTAAAATCCAAAAATACGAGAGGTATCTGAAA
>JAISHZ010000050.1 GCA_031262285.1 Lachnospiraceae bacterium
CAATCGGATCCGAATCGGTCCTATCTTTCGCCGCAATTGGGATATTTGCCAGATCCAAGATTTGCAGGACATTGGTATATGACATTTCGTATTGTAGCGTAAAACCCACGAAATCAAAGTGTTGAATGGGATCTTGCGATTCTAGCGCAAACAAAGGGATCTTCTGCTCTCGTAGGATCGCGTCCAAATCAACCCAAGGGGAATACACTCGTTCACACCATACATTGTCTATGCGATTGAGGTAATCGTACAGAATCGCAATCCCAAGGTGTGACATCCCAATCTCATACACATCGGGAAAACACATCGCAAACCTTATCGTATTCTCGTCCACTGTTTTCATCACTGAGTTTACTTCATTGCCGATATATCTTGCCGGTTTTTCTATTTTCATTAGGATGTCATCCGACAAAGCAAGTTTTTGTGTTGTACCCATTCGCACATTTTCTCCCATTCAGTGTTTTGTTTCGGCACATTCTATTTTCGTACGATCTTGTTTCAGTACATGATACTTGTTACAATCTTGATTGATCATGAGCGCGGACTGCACTTTTCCTCATGGGGTTAAGTTCGAACCGATCCCACTGATCCATTCTAGTGCTTTTTGACTATAATCTTCTTTTAGATGGGAAAATACTTGATCCGCTGTAAACCCGAATATGACTCGACCGGTAATATCCCACACGAGAATACCAAATAACAAAAAGAGCGCGATCAAAAGTCGTATTTTGAATGTGCTGACAGGCATTCTTAATTCATCCGTACCCGCATAAGCATCCATCTGAGCCGTCTCCAGCGTTTCTGAAGCGTATTTGGGTTGAGAGGCTTGCCCATATAGAATGCGTTCCCTTTTTTGCAGATCTGATTGATTTTGGTGATGTGCTGATCTGACTTGTTGAACTAATTGTAATTTCTTATCCACCGTTACATCGCTCATACCATCCTCCAAGATGCTTTGTCTTTACTATAAAATATGCGGTGGACAAAATTGTAGAACTATCGATTCGCAAGCTCGGCAAGGATTTCTTCCCATGATACTCCTTTGTGTGCCATCAAAACCATCATGTGATACAAAAAATCACTGATTTCATATTTGATCTCATCCGCATCCGGATTTTTCGCCGCGATCACGATTTCAGTTGCTTCCTCTCCCACTTTTTTCAAAATCTTATCGATTCCTTTGTCGAAAAGGTAATTGGTGTAGGAGCCTTCTTTGGGATGTTCTTTGCGATCGCAGATCAGAGCGTATACATCTGTCAAGACACTGAGCGGATTTTTGGGGGCGTTCGAGGTTCGATGTACCACTTCCTCAAAAAAACAGCTCTTTGCGCCTGTATGGCAGGCAGGACCGACTTGCGTAACGGTTGCTAAAATGGTATCCCTATCGCAATCCGTGCGTAATTCTTTTACGATTTGAAAATGTCCGCTAGTTTCCCCTTTTTCCCAAAGCGAGGAACGACTTCTGGAATAGTATGTCATTTTGCCCGAGAATAGCGTTTGATCAAAGGCTTCTTGATTCATATATGCAACCATCAAAACATCTTTCGTCACATCCTCTTGTACCACAACAGGGACTAGACCTTTTTCATCCATTTTCAAATCTTCAAACCGCAATTCTGAAAGTAAGGTATTCACCGGAATGCCATTCTCCCTGCATATCTGTCGAAATGAGTCCAATTCATTGAGATTGTCGCTAACCAAATTTCCTGCCACAGCACACACATTACGAAGCGTCAACAATTCCATCCATTTGTTCAAGGTCAAAGAATTGCTGTGCACGCAGATCGGTAACTCAATAGTAGGGTCTAAAGTATCTATAAACTGCGCTACTCCATGGGGGTGTTTTAAGAATAAAGCGGAGCAATTCTGTTGCAACGCAATAGAATGAGAAAGGATTGGACTGGGTTCTGTGCAAGAAACGATAATCTGCTCTTTTCCAAATTTCCCCCCTAGTTCCTCCAGCAACTCGTCTGTGAGGATAGAATTGTCGCCGAGAATCGCTTTGGTTGCACCGGCATATAAGATTTTTTTGACATCTTCCATCTTTTTGACATCACGATATCCCAATATGGGTAAAGTGCTTGTCTGGCAGATCTTTCGCAGCACCGTGATAAAGGAATCTTGGAGATTGTTCGTATTAGGTTGTGCTGTCGTAGCAGATTGTGCTGACGTAGCAGATTGCTTTTTTATAGCAGATTGCGTTGCTGTAGCAGATTGCGTTCTTATAACAGATTGCATTGCCGTAGCAGATTGTGTATCCGTAACAGATTTAATTGCAATAACAGATTCTATTGGCACTTCGGCGACGATGATGCCACTGATTGGGTATTTTTCATAGTTGAGAGCCAACTGATGTGGTAGAGCCTCTATCACCGTCAGATCGGTAAAACTGCGTACAGCATACTCTCCTGCTATGTATATACATGGGTAAAAGGCCTTTGTGGTATTAGAATTCATCATATGAAGTTCCCTTTCCGGTGTGAACAACAGTTCTAATGATTCGCTTTTCTTCAAATTAGCTCTCTTTTAGTTAGGTGAGAGGGTTTCACTCTATTGTTCAAGACTTACTTTATTTGCATTCTACAGTCTATCCCATCGTTTCATTCAGAAGATTTCTGATATCACTGATCAATTTTCGAATACGAGTGGTTTCCATTTGCATACTGACGGGATTGACGATCATTCTGGCGGAAATCGGAATAATTTCTTCCAATATCTGTAATCCGTTTTCTTCCAGAGTAGAACCTGTTTCAACGATATCTACAATGACATCCGATAATTGGACGATCGGTCCCAATTCTACGGATCCTTCCAGTCGAATCATATCAACGGTTTGATGTTTTTTGTTATAAAAATACTCTTTGGCAATCCGTGGATATTTACTGGCTACGCGGATTCTACGCTTCGATTGCAAGTATTCTTGCGCTTGACTAGGTCCGCATACGCACATCTTGCATTTTCCAAATCCCAAATCCAATACTTCATAGACATTACGGTTTTCTTCCAAGATTGTATCTTTCCCGGCGACTCCGATATCCGCTGCGCCATATTCTACATAAGTAGGTACATCCGGCGCTTTCGCCAAGAAAAAACGAAGCTTTAACTCTTCGTTGACAAAAATCAATTTTCGGCTATCTTTCTCCTTCATTTGCGGGCAATAAAAGCCGATTTTTTCAAACAAATCCATCGTTTGATGAGCCAATCTCCCTTTTGCCAGAGCAAAGGTCAGATAGCGATCTTCTTGTTGCGATACCATAGCGTGGATACTCCTTTCCATTTGACGGTGCGTAACACATTAGGATCGACTTTCATCACGTCGTATCATCGCTACCTTATGACCCTCTTGCCGCAATGCGAATGCTTCTGATAGTTTTACCTGATATTCACCTTCCCCGTAGTAAAGGGAAGTAGTCGGTGCAAAAGTAGGCAAAGGGACGTTTTGACCAGACAGGGCAAGTAAAAGATCATCCACTACTACGACAAACCCGACCGCCGGTGCATCTTTGCCAAATTGTCGCAACAAATTGTTGTACCGTCCACCCTTGACAATCGGATTTCCAACCCCGTACGTGTAGGCCTTGAAGATCATACCGGTATAATAGTGATATTTGCTCAACATTCCTAAGTCAAAGGAAACATAATCTTGCGCATGATAGTATTTCAAAACCTCATAAAGATCTTTCAGTCTCTTGATTGCGGCATAAGATCTTTCGTTATCCGCTAATGATTCTGCTTCTGACAAAGATGTCATGTCTCTTAGTAAGTCTGCTACTTTTAATAAATTTCCACGGTGCGGCTCTTTGATATCTCTGGATTGCAACAATTCTTCGGCAGCGAAATAGTTTTTTCCCGACACAAAGTCTCTCAAGAGATCTTCCGTTTCCTCATCAAGCCCTGCGATTTCACATAAGCCTTTGAAATATTCCACATGACCGATGGAGATTAAGAAGCGGGAAAGTTTGGAATTGCGAAGTGCTTCCACCACCAATCCGATGATTTCTGCATCCGCTTCTACGCTATTGTCATTAATCAGATCCGCTCCGATTTGTGTGACTTCATTCCATTTTCCCTGTAATTCTGAAATATTGTGGAAAGCGTTGCCGCTGTAGCATAAGCGAATAGGGGTCGCTTCTTCCATAAAATATTTCGATGCGCATCTGGCTATAGAGGGAGTAAAATCCGGTCGAAGAGCAAGCGTATTACCTTCTTTATCAAAGAATTTGTATAGTTCTCGGCTAGGTGTCGTACCAACTTCTCTGGAAAACGCGTCAAAAAATTCGAAGGTCGGGGTTTGAATCTCTTGGTATCCATAGGAGTGTATGGTTTTTAAGAGTGCCTGCTCCGACCATAGTTTGTTTTCATATTCGATTCCATATATATCTCTAACACCTTCCGGTGTATGCAGGAGTCTTTTACTCATAGAAGTTCCCTTCTTTTCGTCAAGTGAATGAGAGGATAGGTATGTGCCGCAAGGATTTTGGGGCGCAACTTTCTAGTAGTATACAAAATAGTATATTTGCTGTCAAGGGACGCGAAAACGTCCCTCTTTGGTTACGATTCGTTACAATTCATGCGTTCGCCGATCTACGTTTGAAGATCGGTGTATCCCGGACGAACCGCGCAGAGCCGGGGGGAGTTTTGGGTGTTAGACTCTCTG
>JAISHZ010000160.1 GCA_031262285.1 Lachnospiraceae bacterium
GGGATTCAATTGGTCAATATCACGATACAAGATTCCGAACCGCCCACAGCAGAAGTCATGGAAGCATTTAAAGCAGTGGAGACGGCGAAACAAGGAAAAGAAACAGCATTGAACAACGCTAACAAATATCGAAATGAAAGACTTCCGGAAGCGGAAGCAAAAGCTGACGGTATCATCAAGGATGCAGAAGCACAGAAAACGCAGAGAATCAACGAAGCAACCGCTCAAGTGTCGAGATTCCTTGCAACCTATGAGGAATACAGCAAGAACCCGGTGATTACCAGACAGAGAATGTTCTTTGAAGCGATGGAAGAAGTATTGCCGGATCTGAAAGTGATCATTGAAAGTCCCTCCGGCAATGTGCAGACTATTTATCCCGTAGATTCCTTTGTGCAACCTGATACCGGGACACAAAACACTTCTACCGGAACGAGCACCGGTACCGGGACGCAGCAGTCTAACAGCGACGATCCCGCAGGGGAATAGATTACCACACGTGAATAGTGATCGCGTGGGATACTCGCCCTTGATGGGCAGATAGGAGCATTTTATGAAGATTTGGAAGCCGATTGTTGCCGGTGTTTTGTTGATTGTCCTGATTGTTTTATCCAATTCTTGTTTTGTGATAACAAATGAGAATGAATACAGTTTAATACGTCAATTTGGGAAGGTGGATCACGTGATAGCGGATGCGGGAATCAGTTTTAAGATTCCGTTTATTCAAAGTGTGGATAAGTTACCAAAACAGACGTTGATTTACGATTTGTCCTCTTCCGATGTCATTACCAGCGACAAAAAGACGATGATATGTGACAGTTATATTTTGTGGAGAATTGATGATCCCCTCTTATTTGCGCAGACATTGAATTCATCGATCTCCAATGCAGAAAGCCGTCTGGATACGATTGTATACAATTCTACGAAAAATGTAATCAGTAGTATTACGCAAGATGAAGTAATTACCGGTAGAGGCGGAGCTCTTGCATCTTCCATTATGGCAAATATCGGAATCGTACCGAGTCAATATGGGATTACATTGCTCAATTACGAGATTAAACAGTTGGACTTGCCCAGTGATAACAAAGCTGCAGTATACGAACGTATGATATCAGAGCGAGACAATATTGCGGCTACTTATATCGCTGAAGGCAGTTCGGAAGCGCAGATTATCCGCAATTCAACAGACATGGAAGTGACTGTGATGATTTCCGAAGCAGAAAAGCAAGCGGAAATCATTATCGCTGAGGGGGAAGCAGAATATATGAGAATCCTTTCCGAAGCATACGCAGATCCGGAAAGACAGCTATTTTACTCTTTTGTTAGAAGTTTGGATGCGTTGAAGATATCCATGACGGGCGACGACAAAACGATTTTCCTTTCCCCGGACTCGCCTATTGCACAGATATTCTACGTACAGTAATTATATCTCTCTATTTTGCATGATAAAAACCGATGCCTCATTTGGAAGGTATCGGTTTTTATTTACACATCAAAGCGTATGCAAATCACTTGCTGCGCAATTTTACAATGAAATGCCGGATTTCTTTCCAAATGTTAACAAAATAGATTTATTGGACAATAGGTTACCATTCATGAATAATATCTGTAATTTGCATTGCAATTTGTGTTGCAATTATTTAAAATAAGAAAGCAGGAGTGTTATAAATGTTATTTGAATGGGATGATGAAAAAGAACAGTCTAACATCGATAAGCATGGAATAGATTTCAGTACAGCCGCTCTTGTATTTGCAGATATAAACCGTATAGAAAAGTTTGAAAGTAAGTGAACTTTCAAACTCCTTGATTGGTACGCGTGCCGTTGGCACGCAGACGGGAGCAAAGTATGATACTATACATTCTTCAGAAGAGGAGCGGTACATTACCATCGGGCAAATTAATGGAGTTGCCGTTGTCGTTATGGTTGTATATACAGAACGAGACGAAGTAATCAGAATTATATCCGCACGATTAGCCACAGTGAGGGAAAGGGAGGCGTATTACAATGCGCAAGAATATTGATATCACAAAAGAGCCAACACAGGAACAAATTACGATGCTTACAAAAGCAATGGAATTACCTGTCAGCGCTGAAGCGGAATACCCGGAATTTTCTGAAGCAGACCTAAAGCAATTTAGGGAAATTTCTGACGAAAGAAAAAAAGAAAGACAAAAGCAGAATGTAACGCTTCGATTGTCTCCGCAAGCACTCAGAAATGCAAAGGCACTTGGTAGAGGGTACACATCGGTTTTGAGTCGCATACTCGAAAATGTATTATCGAATCCGGATAAAATTAATCATTATTTATAAATATCCGAGATAAGTCAATCAAAACAGATACTGGCTGCGAACATATCGTTCACAAAAGAAGACTGATATGAAATGGTTTATGGTTTGTCCACAGCATATCAGTCTTCCCTGCTCCATTATTTCCGGTTCCATACACATCCCTCCGATCGTCTTATTCCGAAACCTTGCTATCATTTCCTCTAGTGGCTCTCCGGTGGGGAGACTGACGTTTTTACGGTAGTCTCTAGGTGTGATACCATAATAGCTTTTAAAGATGCGGGAAAAGGACTGGGGAGAAGTAAACCCACAATCCAAACATATATCAAGAATGGACCGTTGCGTATCACAAAGAAACCTTCCGGCCTCCTGCAAACGCTTTTCCCGTATATATTCCGTCACAGTTTTTCCGACAATTTTGGTGAAAATACGATGAAAATAATATGGGGAAATATGATAATTCTCGGCAACCGTTTTATAATTCAAGTCTTCATGATAATTGCCATCAATGAATTCCAGTGCCTGTATCACGCTTTCCAGCTTCTCCAAAGAATCACTCTCCTTTCCCCGGTATTGCTTTCTGAAGGAAATGTACGCTTTTCCTTTTGTGACATAAATGATCATAAATCAAAATCTCGGAATTTTCTTAACAATCCTTGCCAACTTATCGTGTAGTTGAAGTGAGCATTGTGGCGCTGAATATCCTTGCTTATGACATCCAAGCCCATTAAAGACTGAGTAGATTAGTAGATAAAAATCGTTCACTTACTAAAAAATCAACAAAAACTACAAAAAATAATGCTCAGATCCCATTCATATATGTTATAATATACAATAAATAAGCGAACAAATAACATAAATAAAAGACATGCTATACAAAGAATATACCAAATAAGTATGCAGTGAAATCACGATTAGACTGTATAAAACATGAGGAGTGCTTATGAGATTCAATGAATTCATAAAACTAAAAAATGGTATTTTATTCAAACGAGCTTGTTTTATTTCGTCTATTCTTGGACTTTATATCACAGTTTCGTGCATACTATTACGCCTAAAATATTTGAAATACGTAGAATATCGCGAACAAACTATTGAAATTCGAAATAAGCTTATCAACGACTTTATTCCAAGAATTATCATTTCTGCCATAATAATAGGTTTGTTCGTAGTGGTAGTGACATTCCTCCTGTATTTGTTGATAGAATGGAAGATCGAATACAATCTAAAAATCTTTCCGAAAACAAGACACCATAAGAATAAAAACGAAGATATAGAGAGTCTGAAAATTAAGGATGGAATGAAGAGTCGAAGAAAATTTACACATATAAGAAATAAATATAAATTGTATCGAAAGACGATACTCAAAGCAGTTTGTTTTCCGGTTTTTTTAGGTTTAATTACTTTTTACAATAATATAGAAAGAAATATGAACAGCGCCATGACATATGCAGCTGATCTACTCCCTCAAATCATACCGGATATTATCAAAAAAGCGATCCGCTCAAGTATGATCGTGACGATCATACTCGTAGCAATATCTGTGCCAATACAACTCAAGATGAAACATGATATCCATTTCTTTCATGAAGTGAAAAGATATTTCAAAGAAAGAAAATCCTCAAAAATATGAATGAACGATAAATCAAACTTTCATAACCTTCATTTGATGTACGCCCAGAGAGTCTAACACCCAAAACTGTCCCCTACTCTGTGCGGTTCGTCCGGGATACACCACTCTTCATGTAGATCGGCGAACGTGTGAATACTAGCAACCTTTTAAACCCAATTCGGCGAATGCGTGAATAGCAATCAACAAAGTCAGCAGATAACACAATCTGCTGACTTCCGTTTCAAAAATCTATTTTGATCAATCCCTCATGGTAGGAAAGTCAATGCGATGACCAACGCTCCCAGTGCAATACGGTACCACCCAAATACTTTGAAATCATGTCTCTTAACATAATTCATTAAAAACCGCAGAGAAATAATAGATATCAAAAAAGCCACGATCGTACCGGTCGCTAAAACAAGAACCTCGATTCCTGCAAAGTCAAAACCGAATTTGACGATTTTTAAAAGACTTGCACCAAACATGACGGGAATCGCCAGATAAAATGTATACTGTGCAGCGACTGTTCGCGATACGCCAAGGAGTAAAGCGCCGATGATCGTTGCACCTGAGCGCGAAGTGCCGGGGAAAACCGCAGCGATGACCTGGAAAACGCCTATCCAGATAGCCATCTGAAAGGTGAGCTCAGAGAAACTCTCGATTTTGGGATGTTTGCCTTTGTGATAACTCTCGATGACGATAAACGCTATACCAAAGACGATCAATGCGATTGCCACCGATATCGGGTTGTAAAAGAGCGCGTCCAATTGTTCATCAAACAACACTCCGATGATAGCGGCGGGGACACAAGAAACCAGTATTTTGAACCACAGTTGTATGATATCCCACTTTATCCAAGAACCAACACCGGATTTCTTACCACTTCGCTCTTTTCGTGTCAACGCGAAAGGCCATATCTGTGAAAAAAAGAGTACGACTACGGCAAGGATCGCACCAAGCTGAATGACGACCTCAAACATTTCAAAAAAACCATCGCTAACATTTTCAAAAGGTAAATAATCTTCTAATAGAAGTAAATGCCCCGTACTACTGATGGGTAACCATTCCGTAATACCTTCTACAATACCGTAAATAATGCCCTTGATAAAATCCAACATTTTTGCTCCTTCCTATCTGCACACCAAAGGCGTGCGGTTCCATCAGGGAGTGTGAAAGTTCCTTGCTTTCCCGGTTGCTCCCATCTGCGGGTACTCATTTTCATGGACAATTTCTATATGTTATGAAGACCATATTCATGACGGACAAAGCGACGAAAGGCATCCAAAGAGCGTTGCACTTTTTCTGTTTCTATACAATAAGCCATTCTAAAGTAACCGGGAGCTCCAAAACTATCACCGGGTACCAATACAAGGTCGTATTGTAGTGCTTTCTGACAAAAGACGTTGGAATCCTCCTCCAAAGCACGTGGGAATAAATAGAAAGTACCACCAGGTTTCACGCAAGAAAATCCCAGAGAGGTTAATTCATCATACAGCAAATTGCGATTGGTTTCATAAACAGAAAGATCCGCTGTAAGCGAAAGCGCCTGCGCGATGGCCAGTTGCATAAGGGAAGTCGGACAATTATGACCGATACCTCTGGAGATCTGCCCACACATTTGGATCATCGTTTCCGCGTCAAGGCAATGAGGATTGACTGCCAAATAACCAATTCTACCACCCGGTACAGAGAGTGATTTTGAAAAAGAATAACACATCATGCTGTTCGCGTAATATATGCTGGGGCATTCGATCGGTTTCGCGTCAAAGACGATCTCTCGGTATGGTTCGTCGGAAATCAAATATAGAATATGTCCGTATTCTTGTGATTTTTCCGTTAAGAGTGCAGCTAAGCGTGTGAGCGTCTCTGATGTATACACACAGCCGGATGGGTTGTTAGGGGTATTGATCAAAACTGCTGCGGTCTTCTCGTTGATAGCCGCTTCCAAAGCGTCAAATGGAATTTGAAATTGTTGATAATCCGGCGCGACGATTTTTAAGGTAGGTCCTGCCGCTTCCACATATTGACGATATTCCGGAAAGAAAGGCGCAAAGGTAATGATCTCATCACCCTCTTGCGCGATGAGCCGAACAGCGTGCGCCACGGCTCCTGCCGCTCCGGAAGTCATGAAGATATGCTCTGCTTGGTAGGGCAGTCCAAATCGTTTCGACAAAGAGCTTGCCACTTCTTGTCTGACTTGTGTGATTCCGAGACTTGGACTGTACCCATGAAGCGCTGTAGAGTCCATGGTCTGCAAAAGATGAATCATCGCATTGGTAAAGTCCTTTGGCACAGGGACAGAAGGATTTCCCAGACTATAGTCAAACACATTTTCGTATCCGATCTCCTGACCTCTCTTTGTCGCCCACTCGGATAATCCCCGAATGACTGATTTGGCAGACAACATATCTTGGTATTTTTTTACTAACATATTTGCTCCCGTCTGTGCGCCAACGGCGCACATCTTAATCAAGGCGTTTGAAAGTTTCCTTACTTTTAAACTTCTCCTATCTGAACTTTCGATCTTGTGTTACGATTCACAGATTTCAATTTTCATTCACCCCACAGTATGGCACATTCGACGGCTTTTTTCCAGCCAATCAAGCGTGAAAGTCTTTGGTCTTCATCCATGGAAGGAGTAAATTGATCCGCAATTTGGTGAAATGAACGAATCTCTTGCGTATCTTTCCAGAATCCGGTGCTTAGACCTGCCAGATACGCTGCTCCGAGCGCGGTTGTCTCTATGCAGCTTGGTCTTACGACGATCGTTTTGCATAGATCTGCTTGAAACTGCATCAAAAAGCGGTTGGCACTCGCGCCTCCGTCCACTCGCAGTACCTTGGTCGGTGCACCGATATCTTGCTCCATAGCACGAACAATATCGTAGGATTGATAAGCGATGGATTCGAGTACAGCACGGATCCAGTGTTCTTTCGTTACACCTCTTGTCATGCCAAGCACCGCGCCTTTGGCGCGAGGTTTCCAGTATGGCGCACCGAGTCCGGCAAAGGCAGGTACGACATACATTCCGGCAGTATCCTGTACACGAAGCGCATAATTCTCCGACAAAGGGGTCTCACGCAGCATCCGCATTTCATCGCGTAACCAAGAAAGAGCAGCTCCGGCGACAAACACACTCCCTTCCAGTGCATAGTTTGCTTCACCGATACCCTTTGTGTCAGCGGTCAAAGTCGTAAGCAACCCATGCTTGGAAGTGATCGCTTGATTTCCGGTATTCATGAGCAAAAAGCAGCCCGTTCCGTAGGTATTCTTCCCTTCCCCCGGCTCAAATGCACATTGCCCGAACAATGCCGCCTGCTGATCCCCCACCATAGAACCGATCCAGATAGATTGCCCGAAAAGCGATGTTTCTCCATAAAGAGAAGAAGATGGAAATACTTGCGGCATCATCGATTTTGGGATTGAAAAATACGCTAAAAGCTCCTCATCCCAACACAGTTTGTGGATATCAAAAAGCATCGTGCGACTCGCGTTGGTATAGTCCGTGGCGTGAATCGCACCATTTGTCAGCTTCCAAAGCAGCCAAGTATCCACCGTACCAAAAAGCAACTGTCCATTTTGGGCTTGCTGCCTTGCTCCCGGTACATTTTCCAAGACCCAAGCGATCTTGGATGCACAAAAATACGCGTCGGGAATCAAGCCGGTTCGTTCTCGAACCGTAGGCTCCATCACATCTTGATAAAGTACTTCAATCCTGTCCGCCGTTCTTTTATCTTGCCAAACGATCGCAGAGTAAATAGGTTCCCCCGTGTCTTTGTCAAAACATATCGTCGTCTCTCTTTGGTTGGCAATCCCGATCGCATGAATCTGCGCGGGTGTAATTGAAATCTGTGCCATGGCTTGTGTGACGACAGCAAAAGTGGTGGTCCAAATCTCTTGCGCATCCTGCTCCACCCATCCGGGGTGCGGATAACTTTGTGCAAACTCTTTTTGCGCCATGGAGCATATCTGCCCTCGCTCGTCAAACAAGATACATCTGGAACTGGTGGTGCCTTGATCAATTGCACATATAAATTTTTGCATAGCAATTGTTTTTTGCATAGCCATAATTTGCTCCCGTCTGCGCGCCAACGGCGCGCGTATCAATCAAGGCGTTTGAAAGTTTACTAACTTTCAAACTTGCTCCCGTCTGCGAGTATACCAATCACGAAGTTTGAAAGTTCCCTCCCCTTCATACATTACTCACATCGTTCGTACGCAAGTTCATAGCCGGTAATAGCGACGGTATAAGCGGCGATCCGTGTTGATTATCACGCAACGTGTAATTGGGTTTTGCGTGTTGTTCTTGTTTTGAAGTGCGTCAACGAAAGCTTTTGTCATTTTGGTTCCACTTTTTATCAGTAGGATATCCTCCACATTGTCTGAGGCGTTTTGATTCCTTTGAACCGGATGCACGATTTTTTGTGCGTCGTCCATATAAAAAAAACGCTGTTTTTCATGATTCGGGATATATCCCTGCATGGTCTTGATGATATCGCGCAGGCTTTGCGTATTGAAACTCTTTTTTACTTTTCGTCCGATTACGCATTTGACAGTATAGTCATTGACAAAAACCTGATCTGAAAAGATGGTGGGGATGCCAAATCGAGTACTGATCGTACTCGGCAGATAAATACGGTCTTCGAGCAACAACCGCAATAGAATGAAAATTAGAGTCGCCACAACCGAAAGAACAAACCCCAGAACAAACGCTCGAAAAGGTCTTACATCACGGACGACGATCTCGGGAGAATCAACCATATCAATGATGCGAACAGCCTCTGCCGAGAAGGACTCTTTGATAAGAACGGGAAGCCTTTCATTGACATGAGTATAAATCCGCTCAGTCAGTAGGGGACTATTGCCGGTAACCGTTACGGAAAGCAGTTGCGGATTCCATGGTAATTGGATGGAAACGGAAAAATCAAGCAACTGATCCGTCGACGACAGATCGCTCCACAATTGGCTCTGCATTTCCGGAGTC
>JAISHZ010000188.1 GCA_031262285.1 Lachnospiraceae bacterium
ATAGGTATCGCCATTCTTCCTCCACCATCTCTTTTGGAAACAGCTTTGCTTTTCCCTTGATTTGCTTATGACAGTGGAAACATACATCATCCACCTCGCGCGCAAAGTAATCGTAGTAATTTTTTGAACTGTCCATTACGATCGCGTAGGTTCCAGCTTCACCACTTCGTAACTTGGCGAATCGATTCACGCCGTTACGTTCCTTTACCAGACGCTTTGCCTCATCACGCGTCAGATTTTCACCAAACAGGTAGTACTCATCGATCATACCGCCTTTATCATGACTTTTACTGTCCGTACACTCATCGTCTTGTCCTGTTTTTATGAAGATTCGAACCCAGAAATAATTCATTGTTTTTATGAACCTCATTGAATTTATTCTTCCATGTAGTCCATTAACGTCATTTGGCGTATTGACGGATCAATTTTCCCAAACCGTTTTTCGTAATTTCTTTTGCTTTTGTACTCGTTATACTGCTTACGGTACCTGTAGCTATCACCAAACACGTTCCATGCTGCTGTCACAAGATTAGGCTCATATGGTCGTATCTTTTCCAAATCAGAGACCGCTTTGGATGAAATGGAGCAACCGCAGCACCCAGTGCGAGTAAGACCATACACCTCATACGCATCCGAATATCGGATCTTGTAAGTGTCCTTGTACCATTTCTTGTCTTTGTCAGAAACATAGTACAGTGGACGCAAACGATATTTGCCATCATCCTGCTCATAGAAACACATCGTCGCGTTGTTATCATTGATTTTTTTTGGTACAGATCGCATACCTCCTTCATCCCGGCGTTCACCTGTTATGATCAAATCAAACGGTTCTTGCACTTTATGAGCGATGTATTTTTTGCAGTAGTCGCAGCATTTGTTGCTGATCTTGAAAGGAATCGGGTTGTCGATGATAAAATCAAGCAAATATGGTGACGAGTTGATTACAAGCTGTATGTCTGGTCTTGGCTCACCGGCAGAATTGCAGCAACATAGAAAATTGATTTCCGACTCACACCCCGGATAGCGCTCTTTTAGTTCTGCTCGCTTAGCTGCCTTGTCTTCTGCATCAGCGTATTCAGCGGAGATCGATAGAGGAATGTTTTTCTTTTGGACTCCATCAAGACCGCTTGATACAATCTTAGAGATAAACGGAAGTCCATGTTCACGCGTAGCCTGCACTATATTCTTTGCCGGTCGATGCTCTGTGATCGTAACGCCATAGAGTTTTTCCATGTCTTTGACGTGACGCTTTATAGCCTCCATTTCCAACCCTGTGTTAAAAAAGCAATATGAGACAGGCGGCAGATCAAGCATTTCACGTGCCGATTCGATTAAGTGCAGCATGATGTCGCTATCGCTTCCGCCGGAGTAAGAACAAATCGCATTAGGATATTGGTACAATTTTGTACCGATGATTGATCTAATTGTGCTAAACTTAGTCGGCGAATCATAATCGGCGTATGCTGGTCTATCCGTGTACACTCGACTTTTGAAAGTTTCTTTTGCCATAACTCATTCCTCATCCAAATATTTTGCTTCCCACGGGACGGAATAAAAAAGACTGATGATGCAGTAATCTTGATCAAGTCCAAAACATTCCGCGTTGCGAAGTATATATCCTGCTTTCGCAGTAACAACACTTCCAGTGAATCCAAGATGGTCATCCCATTCGCGAAGCAGTAAGACATCACCTTCCGCATATGGTCTATCATCTTTCCTGATCTCGAATGTTTTTCTGCCTAGTTTCAACTCTTTGAAATATTCCGGCTTAACTTTAAGATTGTGAACCATCTTAACCCTCCCCTAGTTTTTCTCATCTTGAAACAAGGACATCTGACCATCTTGAGAATCATCACACCGCATTTTTTCAAGGTCTTCATAGAACTCCATCACCGCTATCATGATTTTATTAGCAAGCTTTTTGTATGGATTTTTGAGTTTATCGATCTGTTTGTACGCCTTTTTGCTTTCGTACGCGAGCTTTTCAAACTTCGCATCTCCAAGCTTGCTGAAGCCGAATGTTTTCATAAATGACCACACATAAACCATGATTTTATGAACGCATGATTTGCTATCTTCATCACTCATCCGATCACCTCCAGCTTGATGTATATCCCTGTCTTTTCCGCGTAAAACTTCTCGATGATTTCGCTTGCTACCTGTGCATCGTTTTTATAAAACCCGAGTTCCTCCATCACGTCTTTTAGCATTTTTGTAAGATTGTCCGTGTCCGGCTTAGTAGTTTTGTACTCGCCATCTGCATGACCGCTAGTTACCGGGAAAAGCCATTTGCAGATCAAGCGCAGCGCCCCTTCAATCGGTTGCTCAGGAGCGAGAGTAGATAAATGCGCTCTTAGCTTTGCCCTAGCCTCTTTGAGTTCCTGCGGTTCGTAGAACTTAGGCTTTCCACCAACAACCGTTACCTTCTTTTGTTGGTGCGTGATCGTTGGCGGGATCATTGGCAGAAAAAACTCAATTGTCAAACTTTTCCTCCTTTCTTCTCTCTGTCCGTATCCGGGCGCTTGTCACATCATGTGTGGGGTAGGGGGACAAGGGGTTATTCAATACCCCTTGTCCCTACCGCCCCCACACGTGACGTGGACGAAGGACACGGACAAAAATATATATTTATATATAAGTCTTTGTCCCTCATTTTGTCCCTCGGACAAACACTAAAACATTCAGTCATTGACCTATAATATTATGTGTTTACAATGTGTTTTGTACTTAATCCACACCAATACAATAAGTCAATTTCGAACACTTTGAGTTTAGTTATTCGGTATTCTCGGCGTGTATTTTCTTGCGTATGGTATTGTCGCTTTTTTCGATAAAGTAATTACCATTCGCATACATGCGTCGTCGCGCTGTTTTAATGGAAACACCCAACATTTCAGCAACGTCACTCAATGTAGGAGGTGCACCGAAGTTGCAATTGAGAACAGCATTTTCAAATGCTATATCACCTGCTTTTTGTCTCTTTTCAACATTTTTTTGATTGTTAATTGCACCTTTCTTCCACGGAACCAGCACTGATTCCGGCGCGATGTCCGATAAAGCTCCGGTCTGGTCGACTTTATGGATTGGATAATCAAACCACACATCCACCGGGTCGAACTTCGGGAACTCTCGAAGCGTTCCTTCGACGCGCCAAGCTGTCTTCGTTTTTTCTTTCTCTTTTGCTTTCGATATTTGGTTTTCAAGGTGCGCGTATTGTGATGTTGAAAGCTTCTTTTTGCAGTATTCAAGCATTCTGAATTGGCTGCACATGTCGTCTTGTGAGACATCATCTTCCCAGTCATCAAAAAATTCGTTTAGTACATCCGTACATGCAAGACAGGTAGATTGATTCACTTGTTGCTCATAAATTTCTTTCGTTAGTTCCAGTTCGATCAAATCGAGCAGCGCGTCCGGATCTCGAGCGAACACGCCGTAGCCGGATGCGCGATCCATTGATCGCTTAGATCCTTGTGAGCCTTTTGAGTGGTGGTGGCAATAAATCACCGCACACCCTAACTCGGTACATACTTTGTCGAACTGATTACAAAACGCTGCCATCTGATCCGCACTGTTCTCGTCGCCGGTAATGACCTTGTAGATCGGGTCAATGACGATCGCGACGTAATCCTTTTTAGCTGCCCGGCGGATTAGCTTCGGAGCCAATTTGTCCATTGGTATCGACTTTCCACGCAGGTTCCAGATATCAACATTCTTAATGTTTTGTGGTGCATAGGACTTCTCATACACATCTTTGAAACGATGCAAGCAGCTGGCGCGATCAAGTTCTAGGTTGACGTATAGTACCTTCCCTTTCGCGCAATGGAATCCAAGCCACTTCCTGCCTTCTGCGATGGAAATACATAGCTCAATGAGTGCAAAGGACTTTCCAGCCTTGCTGGGCCCTGCAAGGAGCATCTTATGACCTTTGCGTAGTACGTTCTCAATGAGAGGTTCAGACAGATCAGGTAAGCAATCCCAAACACTGCTTAAGTTCTCCGGTTCCGGTAGATCGTCATTGATTCCTTCGATCCATTCGTACCATTCGTTCCATGATGCTTTTCCGATGTTTGTGTCTACGATAAATTGCTTTTTACCGTTACGTATGACACCGGGCATACGAGAAAGCCTTGACGGGTTTCGGTTCGCTTGATCTACTTTGAGACCGTTTTTACTGCATACGTTGTACAAATAATCAACTCTTTGGCGATACTCTTGATAATCTGACGCATCTACACGCACAACGGCGTGTAAGCTCTTGCCTCCACTATGGACTAAGCATGCTACTGGCAACTCCAGTTCTCTTACGAGGGCGTTCTGTTTTTCGATTTCAAGTTCATCTGATTCCACAAGTGCATATTTGTATTCCGTAACGTTTTCGTTCTTTACGCCTTTCCCATCAAGCGGGTTGAATCTGATCCATGCACCTGCCTCTTTTTTATAATCCCCGACAACCTCGCATATGTCTTTAGATTTAACGAGTAACTGTATTAACTGGCCGGCAGTACGATCAAAAAGACCTTTGTCTGGAAGATACTTGCCGTCTTTTTCGTAGGAATGTGTAACGTATCCTACTAATTCTGTCGAGTCGTAAAGTGTTTCAATGTATCGAATCAACTCTCTTTTTGGATCCCAGTTAACTGGTTCCTGTATCTCTTTTTCTTCGATCCAATTCTTATCAACAATGATATGTTCGTCTTTTTCAATGACATCGTTCCAGTCAAGCTCGTGTGCGTTTTCTTTCGGATTCCAACCGTTTTCTTTGGCTAGCTGCGTTATGGTAGCTCCCGTCACCGGCGTCCCGGCTCCGTTAAAGCCATTCCATTTCCGTAGGCACTCACCCGGCTTGTAGCGCTTGTCCGACCGGCTCCAAGCATCCCAGTCTTCGGGGCGGAATCCTTCCTGCTTTAGCGCCATGCCGACATTAAGCCACTCCTGATAACTTAAACTCCCCGGCGGTATGTATGGCAGTAGTTTTAACAGATCAAATTTCTCCATTGATACCTCCGTTTGGTTTATAATGCGTTGGATTGATGGATGAGGGTACCTTCCACCCATTACCGGCTATTCGGTCAATTAGATGCTTTGCGTCTTGAAACTGCCATGTACCAACGTGTGTAAACCCTCTGCCTTCCAAAAATCGAATTTGTTTAGGCGTCGTGAGACCTTCTGTACGACGTTTGTCCAGTCTCTCCAAAAGTTTGGTAGCCTTCCCGGCGTTATCGATCTCATCCGGGAAGATGCCGAGTTTTTCGAGCGTCTGTTTTTGCTTATCGCTTGGCGGTGCCATTTCCCATCCAAACGCAGGAACGTACCCAGATAAGTCCTCTGCTTGGATGCTCATTTCGAATTGGAGCGGGTCGACAAGCTTTTTCTTGCGTGATTTCATTTCGCTTAAGACTTTTGCCAAAGCCTCCTCGCGCTGCGATACGACGTCTTCTGATGCTGTTATCTCTGCGTCTTCTATGTCCACGGGACAACCGGCTGATTCTTCAAGATTTAGCGTCATTTGTTTGGATACTTCTGGGTCTGTACAAATAAGGTCTGCCGGATGGCAAAGCTCGTGGCGTTCTGTGTGCCAGAGGAAGTCTAGTAGCAGGAG
>JAISHZ010000256.1 GCA_031262285.1 Lachnospiraceae bacterium
CATCCCAAGCATCAGTACAAAAATAGGGTTCTCTTGAAATATTCCGCTGATGAGACGTTTTAAGGCTTCTTGCCATGTAGTAGCGCGGGGGTGAGTTAAAATGGCTTCTTTTACCTCGGATGGTGAGTCTATATTTATGTCTGTCTCTGAATTTGTATTTATATATGTCTTTGTATTTGTTTCAGTGACTGTTTTTATATCTGTTTCAGCGTTTGTTTCAGCGTTTGTTTCCGTGTTTGTTTCCGTGTTTGCTCCTGTGTTTGTTTTCATGCTTATTTTTGCGTCTGTTTTTATGTCTGTTTTTGCGTCTGCTTTTATGTCTATTTTTGCGTCTGCTTTTACGTCTGTTTTTACGTCTGTTTCTGCAACAGTTTTTATGTCTTCTTTAACGTCTGTTTGTGTCGTTTTTGGTGTCGTTTTTGGTGTCGCTTTTGGTGTCGCTTTTTTCGTGACTTTGTTCGCGGCTTTTGGCGTCGCTTTTTTCTTGATTATATCTGTATCCGACAGAGTACTTTCTATAGGTTGGTTTAAATCCAAAAAAACCAAACTGTCGTCCATGTTATCTTCGTCTACTTGCTTTTTGTTTTGTGATTCTATTTCTTCAATATCATTTTTTGCATGGTTCGTTGTTGTCGAAGTCTTATCTTTTTTCATCGCATCTCCTTTCACGAATGATTCAAATGACCACTATGCGGTTCCAAATCCCCTCGTAGTAGTGCCGCCGCCGTCAATCCGTCATTTACCGCAGTGGTAATCGCTTTAGTCGTGATGGTGGCCTGTGTTATCGCATCAATGTGCATCTGATTCTCGGTCGGCTCCCCTAGCGTGTAAGACTGCGCTGCTCCGTGGAATTGCGGCACCAAAACCTCCTGCGCCCGCATACCCAGTCCCGGCGTTTCAGCAATCGACAAGATAGAAATTGCATTTAGCACACCGTCATTGGTTACGCCCACGTAGATTACGATATCCGACTGATAACCCGCACTGGTCGTGACTTCTACCACATACCCGAGTTCCTCTTGTTCACCATCAAGCGCCACAAAAATCTTTCCAATGGTAACAAGATCTTGTTCAAATTGATCCATATACACATCCGGAAGGGTATAGGCTATTTCCGTAAAGCTATCGGCACTCGCGAAAACTTCCTGACAGGCCACATAGATCGCTTCTTCTTGCTGTCTTAGAATCGGCTCTTTTGTAATTTCATATGTAAATCCCAGTAAAACTCCGGCTACTAAAGTGATCACAAAAAGAACCGCCGCATTCTTGATCATTTCAGATAAGCTACGTTCTTTCATGCGCGGACTCCTTTCAGACCAAAGGCTTTGGGGCGTGTATATTTTTCAATGAGCGGTACCAAGAGATTGCCTAAAATAATCGCGTAGGAAACACCCTCCGCGCTTGCACCAAAGATTCGAAAGATCGCCGTCAAAAATCCTAGCAGCACACCATACATAAACTGACCTCGAACAGTGATGGGTCTGGTGACATAGTCTGTTGCCATAAAAAACGCACCTAGGATAAGCCCGCCGCCGGATAGTTGTGCCACGAGATAGGGCAAGGAGAATCCTTGCCCGCCAAATATAACGATGAAAAAAAGAAAGGATATCAGATAACTACTCGGAATGCGTAGATCGATGACACCGGTTACTATGAGGAAAAGCGCACCGAGAAGCAATGCGACAACCGAGGTTTCACCGATGGTACCTGCCTCCAAGCCCGTAACCATGGAAATCAAATCCACTGTTTCCCCTGCGCGTAGAGCTGCCAACGGAGTCGCACCGGTGACTGCATCCGCTCCCCGATAATACGTAAAGTCTGTCATAAGGGCCGGGAAGGATATGAGCAAGAAACATCGCGCCGCTAATGCCGGGTTCATGAAATTTTGTCCCAACCCGCCAAAAAGCAGCTTTACAATCAGAATAGCGAAAACACCACCCATGACGGGAATCCACCATGGCACGCTAACCGGCAGATTCAAGGCAAGTAACAAACCGGTGACGATGCACGATAAATCCGATGATGTTTGTTTCTTTCGAAAGAAACCATACAGAAATTCCGTTAGAAATGATGCGGCGATACATAAAAGAATCAACAATGCTGCTTTATGACCAAACTGATAGATTCCAACAAAAACCGCCGGCAATAAGGAAATAATAACAGCCGCCATTAACCCTTGTGTTGTTACTTTGGATCTCACATGTGGATTTGAAGAAATTCTTAATGGTGCTTCCACACATCCTCCTATCTCACGATTCGTGAACATGTAGCAAATTCTAACTCTAAGCCAACATGCTTTTGGCATTTCAAGCGTCACATCTTCATGTTGAATTTACGCTTTTTTTCGTCTTGCCAATTCCATTTTTCGCATGGATTTAATCCACTGTGTAAGGGGGCGTTTGGCCGGACAGATATAGCTGCAACATCCGCACTCACAACACTCCATGCCATGTAACTCTACAAAGGTCTCTCGATCTAGTGTTTCGGCACATATCGCCAGTTTAGAGGGCATAATTCGACCCGGACACACCGATAAGCAACGACCACAATTGATACATGCTTCAATCCTCTGGTTTTTTAGCGGATCTTCTACAAACGCAAGTAATGCAGTTGCCGTTTTCGTAATTGGAACGTTTAAATCAAACATTGCGACCCCCATCATGGGACCGCCGCATATGATTTTTTCCGGCTGGGTACGAAAGCCGCCAATACTATTTACAAGATCCATAAAACCGGTTCCGATCGGAACGCGGTAATTCCCCGGACCAATTGGCGCGTCGCCGGTCACGGTGACGATACGCTCCAGTAAAGGCATCCCTTCGTGAATCGCTTTTGAAATCGCGGATAAGGTGTCAGCATTCTGCACGATGCAACCGACATCAGCCGGTAACTTGGCAGATGAAATCGCTCTGCCGGTCAGCGCATAAATCAATTGACGTTCAGCGCCTTGAGGATATTTGGTTTTCACCGTTTTGACCGTAATACGATGATCTTCTCGAATCGCCTTTTTCAATACTTTTATTGCTTCGGGTTTATTGTCTTCTATTGCCAATATACCTACGGCATTGCGAAATAATCGTAATACAATCCGTAATCCTTCAATAATACGTTGCGGCTCCTCCAACATTCGGCGATAGTCCGAAGTGAGGTAAGGTTCGCATTCCGCACAATTTGCAATAATATAATCGATCTTTTCCGGCTCTTTGGGAGAAAGTTTGACCGCGGTCGGGAACCCGGCTCCTCCCATTCCTACAATGCCTGCTTCTCGAATGGCGTTTCGTATCTGCTCATCTGTCGCTTGCTTGTCCTGTCTCGTGAATGCCACACAAGTACCTGCATCGTCGTTTTCCACTACGATGCTTTGCATCATCTCGCCGCTTACAATTCGTCTTGGCTCTATGGCTTTTACTTTACCTGAAACGGAAGCGTGTATCGGAGCGGACACAAAACCATTTGCCTCCGCGATCTTTTGCCCTCGTAAAACGGTATCTCCCTTTTTCACCAACGGAGTTGCCGCCGCACCAATATGTTGCGTCAGTCGATAGACCAGCACTTTTCCGGCTGCGATCGGCAAAATCGGGTAATTCATCGTCAATGCTTTACCATCCATTGGATGAATTCCACCTAGAAACGTTAGTTTTCGCATATCTTCTCCCGGACACTCTAAAAAGCTTGTTCGCTATGCAGTACTTAGAAGTGAAAAGCACTTTTTGCTTTTCACATTATACCGTGATTTTCGCCCGCTTTGCGGGCATTGCATCAGAAGTGAAAAGCGGTCTTTGCTTTTCACATTATACCATGATTTTCGTCCGCTTTAGCGGACTTCGCATCAGAAGTGAAAGCGGTTCTTGCTTTCACATTATACCATGATTTTCGCCCGCTTTGCGGGCATCTCATCAGAAGTTTGAATGCGGTCTTTGCATTCAAACATTATACTATTTTTCGATACGGTTTTCTAGTCTCTTGACAGGATTTTGAATCTCTCTATACTAAATCTATATCGGCTATCACATATTGTGCGAAGATCGGAGGTTTTATGAGTCGCGAAGATCAAATTTTATTAACTAGAATCAATGAATATGCGGAGCGTGTTCTTGGTGATATTGACCCGCAAAAAGTGCAGGTATCAACGCAGCTTAAGGCACTACAACCTATTATGGAGGAAATCAGCGTAGAAAAAGGTATTTCGTTAGAAGATTTGTTCATCCGGTATATGGACTTACAAAGTGAAAAAAAGTGTGCAGAACAGAAAAGCTTAGATGAGATCGATTTATGAGTCACTATTTTACCGATGATGCTTCGTTAAAGCATCAAGACATCAGAATATCCTATGTATATAGAGGGCAGTCATTCCTTTTTGATTCAGACGCCGGACTGTTTTCCAAGGGGCATATTGATCCGGCTAGTGATCTGTTGCTTCGTACTCTTCCTCCGCTACAAGGCTCCTTGTTAGATCTGGGCTGCGGCTATGGCTGTTTGGGTATCATTTTAGGAAAAAGCTACGACCTTGCGGTAACAATGGCGGATGTCAATCCCAAAGCCATCCGGTATGCGAAAAGAAACGCCGAGCATAATCACTTTCCATGTGACATCGTGGAATCCGACTGTTATGCGAATATAGCGGAGCGTTTTGATACCATTGTCATAAATCCGCCGATTCACGCCGGTAAAGTCGTCACGTATCGCATGTATGAAGAAGCTCCCTTACATCTAAGCAATCAAGGGCACCTTTATATTGTAACCCTTAAGCAACATGGTGCGCCCAGTACTGTACGCAAATTAGAAAATATATTCGGACACTGTGAAATCCTTCTGAAAAAGAAAGAATACTACATACTCCACTGCACTCCCACTGATTTGTGTTCACTCAGATAAATTCGCTTTTTATCTCTATTGAAAATTGTCGAAACCTGTGTTATACATCTGGGGATATGTATGACTATATGCAAAACCGATAGAACTTCTAATAGAATGCAAGGGGCTTTTTATGAACAAAATTGACCCGCAAAGTTTAATATCGACATTAAACAGCTTAAACAAAACTTTTAACGACGGCAATAAAGTCCGCGATACAGAGAGAAGTCTTTTTTTCTCGGGTTTGATGATTGCGCTAACAGATAATAATTTCCGGCAAACATATAAGAATATTCAAGCA
>JAISHZ010000082.1 GCA_031262285.1 Lachnospiraceae bacterium
AATCGCAAGGAGTATCGCCGTATGAACTGTTTCTTCCAATTCCTTGGGTTGATTCGCTCCATAGAAACGTGCAACCAACACATTCGTTCCGATGGAAATCCCCATAAAGACATTGATCAATAGGTTCACTAAGGAACCTGTCGACCCCACTGCCGCCAAAGCATCCTCACCAACAAACTGCCCAACCACGACGATATCAGCAGCATTGAACAACAGTTGTAAAATACCGGTAAAAATAAGAGGTACTGTATATACAAGAATCTTACCCAACAACGGTCCCTGACACATATCCATTTCATATGTCTTCACAGACCGTTTCTTCTCCCCGGTATGCATATTGCTCCCATCTACGCGCTGTTCTTGCGCGTGCTCTAATAAAGGAGTTTGAAAGCGACCTTTGCTTTCAAACACTTGCGTAACCCTACTTTAACACTCTTGGTGATTAATGTAGGGAATCAGTCCTCCGTTTTGAATGATTTTTTGCATAAATTCGGGAAAAGGTTGCCCTTTATACTCTTTATTTTTGGTAAGATTGATCACCAACCCTTTTTCAAAATCCACCTCGATCTCATCCATCGCTTCTGCCTCTTGTGCGGCTTGCGGGCATTCCATAATCGGAAGACCGATATTGATGGCATTGCGATAAAAAATACGCGCAAATGTATCCGCAATGACACAGCCAATACCGGAAGCTGCTATCGCAATCGGTGCGTGTTCTCTTGAAGAACCGCAGCCAAAATTCTTACGCGCCACGATCAAGTCGCCTGATTTCACTTCTCGCACAAAATTCGGATCAATATCCTCCATACAATGAGACGCCAGCTCTTTGGGATCTGACGTGTTCAGATATCTGGCAGGGATAATTACATCTGTATCGACATTGTCTTCATATTTAAAGACTCTTCCTTTTGCTTTCATAAACTCTCCTATTCCTGCGTCGATCAATCTTTCCAATGGGAGTGGGGACGCGTATTTTCTATATATCAGTACAAGTTCGTTAAGGCGCGCTCAACTTGCCTGTGATAGCACTATGCGCTGCAACTGCCGGACTCGCCAAATAGATCTGAGAATCCACGTGCCCCATACGTCCCACAAAATTACGATTGGTCGTCGATACACATCGTTCCCCTTGTGCCAAGATACCCATATAACCACCCAAACAAGGACCGCAAGTAGGAGTACTGACCACAGCTCCCGCTTCCACAAAGATCTTGAGTAATCCTTCTTCCATCGCTTGTAAATAAATCGCTTGCGTCGCCGGAATGACGATACAACGCACACCTTGCGCCACATGAGCGTCGGCCAGTATTTTCGCTGCAATACGAAGATCCTCTATTCTACCGTTGGTACAAGAACCGATCACTGCCTGATCGATCGCGATCCCTTCCGGATAAGTCTGCTTCACCCAAGAAATAGGATGTGCATTTTCCGGTAAATGCGGGAAGGAAATGGTCGGTTCAATGGTGTTTAAATCAATTTCATAGGTCTGATCATATTCCGCATCATCGTCCGCTTCGTAAACTGTATAAGGACGATTGGAATGATCTGCTAAATATTCAATAGTTTTGGCGTCAACCGGGAAAATCCCATTTTTCCCGCCCGCTTCGATCGCCATATTTGCGATGGTAAATCGATCATCCATAGACAAAGATGCGATCCCATCCCCTACAAATTCCATGGACTGATACAACGCACCGTCCACTCCGATCATCCCGATGATATGTAAGATGACATCTTTGCCGCTTACCCATTCACGAAGCTTTCCATGAAGGATAAAGCGTTTCGCAGAAGGTACTTTGAACCATGCTTTCCCGGTCACCATCCCCGCCGCCATATCTGTACTACCGACTCCTGTAGAGAATGCACCTACTGCACCATATGTGCAAGTATGCGAATCTGCACCGATAATGACATCGCCGGGCACAGTCAATCCCTTTTCGGGGAGCAATGCGTGTTCAATCCCCATCTCTCCCACTTCAAAGTAATGCTTGATATCATGGGTTTTCGCAAATTCGCGAAGTATTTTACAGTTTTGAGCTGATTTGATATCTTTATTCGGAACAAAGTGATCCGGCACCAGCGCAATTTTCTCATTATCAAACACTTTTTTTTCTTGGAATTTCTCCATTTCTTTGATTGCAACCGGACTGGTAATGTCATTACCCAATACCAAACTCAAGTTCGCTTCAATCAGTTGACCTGCCGTAACGGTTTCTAAGCCGGCTGCGGCTGCCAATATTTTCTGCGTCATCGTCATTCCCATTTCGTCAAGCCTCCATTCTTTCTTATTCTCATATTCCGTCATCATTCACAATATTTCGAACCCAAATATTACGTTCAAGTCTAGCATACTCGCGAAATGAACGCAACAAAATTATCTCGTTAGGTATTTAGGTTAGGTATTTAGACTCAATCATATGACCCGGAAAAACGAAACGCTATCGTGAAAAGTTAATGGTTTCGGCAACGCTGTTTTAATTATTCAACCGTCTTCACCCATATCGATATATCGTTTTCGGGCGATACCTCGTCCGTTTCGCAAAAGCCTAAACGAGTCCAGAACGGTGCGCCAAGGACAGAGCCGACTTGTAGGTACAGCTGTGTTGTGCCGTCTGCCGCAAGCAACCCCTCAAGCCGCAGCATCATAGCGTACCCATAGCCCTGACGGCGGTATTCAGGCTTGACGTAAAACTCCATCACATAGCCCCAACCGGGCTTGATGAAGCCATTGTGATTCTCGTGGTCAACTTTGCCGTACAGGAATCCTACGAGTTTTTCGCCGTCGTAGCAAAGTTCTAAGTGGCGGTCGCTATCGCCTTGCATTTCGATTATGCTGTCCATCCACTCTTCAAGAGCCTGCATATCCAGCTCATCGCGCTCGTACAAGTCGATGTCGTCTTCGATTATGTAGTCACGAAACAGCTGCACGAACTCTGCGCAGTGATTGTCGTTGTCCTTGCGTACTTGGATGAATGTTAATTGTTTCATGTTGTCTCCTTCAAAATTTAATTCATGCATGAAGCATAAGCAATAATGATATATGCAATGCCTTTCCTTAGCTTATTCTTATTATACTTATGGTTGAGGAAAAGTAAAAGGCAAAACTACGAGATATTTTACTTCTGTGATCGAAAGAGATATCTCTATTGATTTAGAAATTGACATTTGCATGAGATTAAATTATACTTACTTCGGATTTGGTCTACTATGTAACAAAATTCGGTTTAGAGGAGTGTTTTATGTTGGAGATTAAAAGAGATATATACTTAAACAGATTAATTGCGCGTAAAGAAAATGGTTCTATTAAAGTGATAACCGGTATTCGCCGATGCGGAAAATCCTATCTCTTGTTCCATTTATATCATAATTACTTGCTAGAGATTGGTGTAGATCCTTCACGAATCATCGAAGTTCCTCTTGATACCGACGAAAACGAAACATTACAGGATTCCAAAATGCTAAGTGCCTATTTGAAAGATCATATCAAGGATGGTGGGGGATATTATATCTTTTTGGATGAAGTACAGCTTTGTAATGGTTTTGAAGGTGTATTAAACAGTCTTAATCGCAACCCCAATTTGGATATTTATGTGACAGGTAGTAATTCTAAATTTCTTTCATCTGACATATTAACCGAATTTCGCGGTAGAGGTGACGAGGTGCGTATATACCCGCTGTCTTTTTCTGAGTACCTATCCGCATATGACGGCGACAAACAGGATGCTTGGCTGGATTATTACACTTACGGTGGGTTGCCTTTGATTTTGACCAGAAAAACGGATGAATTGAAATCAAGATACTTGATTGACCTTTTCGAAAAGAATTATAAATCGGATATCATAGTCCGGAAGAAGCTTCGCAGCGATACCGTTATGGATGCGCTCATCAATATGCTCGCTTCGGCTGTGGGTTCACTTACAAATCCCACCAAACTGGCAAAGAGTTTTCAAAGTAATGGCATCTCAACTACTGATAAAACAATAAGCGCCTATATCGATTATTTACTGGATGCTTTTATGATCAGCAAGGCGGTTCGATATGATATTAAGGGTAAGAAATACATTCAGACACCGACAAAATTTTATTTTACGGATATTGGTCTTCGTAATGCAAGATTAAATTTTCGACAGCAGGAAGAAAATCATATCATGGAAAACATTATTTACATGGAACTGCTGGTAAGGGGATTTAACGTTGATGTGGGAGTGGTTGAACATATCTCTAAAAATGAGCAAGGTAATGGAGTACAGAAACAGTTCGAAGTCGATTTCGTGTGTAATAAAGGCAGCCAACGCTATTATATTCAGTCTGCTTTTTCCATTCCAAATCATGAAAAAATGGTGCAGGAAACCAATTCGCTGCTTCGTATTTCAGATGCTTTCAAGAAAATTATCGTTGTGCGTGACAATATCAAATTGTGGCGCAATGAAGAAGGAATCGTGATTATGAATATCCTCGATTTTCTGCTCAAGCCGAATAGCTTGGAGCTGTAATAGAAGAATCGTCCACAGTTCTGCCAAAGAGGCGTTGCGTTTTGTCACTGCCTATATGGAGCTTATTACAGATGGCATAAAAGATACCTTTTTATAGGAGGATTCCTTATGGCAAGGATACTGATTGTAGAAGATGATAAAGCGATTGCGGAAGGTATCGCAATCAATATGGAATTCTCCGGTTATGAATACAAAACATTTGATAATGGTATGGATGTTGCCAATTATTTACCTTCCGATCATAAATTTGACTTAGCGCTGCTCGATATCATGCTTCCGGGAATTGACGGTTTTGAACTCATGGAGCATATGCAGCAATATGACATTCCGGTAATCTATCTTACCGCCAAGGTAGATGTATCGTCGCGAATAAAAGGATTGCGTGATGGTGCAGAGGACTATATCTTGAAGCCGTTTGAAATGCTGGAGCTACTTGTCCGGATTGAAAAAATACTGATTCGAACCGGAAAGTTTATCAAAACACTGGTGTTTGCCGATTTTAGTTTGGATTTGGATAAGCGTATTGTCCTACATAATCGAGAAGAAATTGTTTTACCACCCTTGGAGTTTGATTTGCTTGTTATACTGGTAAAATACAAGAACAGGACGTTACCGCGAGAACGACTGTTAAATGAGATTTGGGGAATTGATTACTTTGGGGGAACAAGAACTGTGGATGTCCAT
>JAISHZ010000315.1 GCA_031262285.1 Lachnospiraceae bacterium
ATTACTAGGGGAGGATCGCGCAATTGTCACCCCTATTGCTGGCACAACAAGAGATGTAATGGAAGAAAAAGTAAATTTGTCCGGATTAACATTACGAATCGTTGATACAGCCGGATTTCATGATTCAGAAGATCCGATCGAACAAATCGGAATCCGAAAAGCGAAAGAGCAATTAGAAAAGGCTGATTTAATACTATTTGTTGCCGACAGTCAAGATGAAATGACACAAAATGATAGGCTACCTTTAGAAATGTGCAGAGGAAAAAAGATTCTCTTTTTGTTGAATAAAATAGATATCAAAAGAGTAGATGCAGAAAATGAACACAAGTTTCAGACAAGCATAGAACAACTTACACAATTTGCAAATGAATATGTAACAAAGCCGACTGTAATAGCGATTTCTGCCAAAGAGAAGGATGGCTTGCAGCTTTTGCGGGAAGCGGTGATTCAGACTGTTTTTTCCGGTGATTTTGAACAACAAAAAAGTGGATTTCAGATAACAAATCTTCGACAAAAAGATGAACTGATCCAAGCAAGAACTAGTATCCTTTACGTGAAGAAAAGCATAGACGAAAATCTTCCGGAAGATTTTTTTACCATAGATTTCATGAACGCTTATGCAGCGCTAGGAAGAATCATTGGAGAAGAAGTCGGAGATGCGTTAATTGACGAAATATTTTCCAAGTTTTGTCTCGGTAAATAAGTGAGGAAAGTACGATGGAAATAGTAGATGTATGTATCGTAGGAGCCGGTCATGCCGGATGTGAAGCAGCGCTTGCATGTGCGAGACTGGGACTGGAAACAGTTTTGTTTACGATCAGTATTGAGAATATCGCTCTTATGCCATGCAACCCAAATATCGGAGGTACTTCGAAAGGACATTTGGTCAGAGAAATAGATGCCTTAGGTGGCGAAATGGCAAAGAATATCGATAAAACCTTTATTCAATCTAAAATGTTAAATCTTTCGAAAGGTCCTGCAGTCCATTCCTTACGTGCACAAGCAGACAAAGCACAGTATTCTAAGACAATGCGCACAGTATTAGAGAATCAAGAGCATTTGACGATCAAACAAAGTGAGATAAAAGATCTGTTATGGGAAGAGGATGCATCAGACCAAAAGAAGATCATTGGCGTGAAAACAATCAATGGAATCTACTACCACGCAAAAGCTGTCGTATTGTGTACAGGAACATATCTAAAAGCAAGATGCTTATGCGGAGAAACAATTACTCATACAGGACCGAATGGTCTAAAAGCTGCCAATGACCTTACTCAGTCATTGCGTGATTTGGGAATTCAACTTCGTCGTTTTAAAACAGGAACCCCGGCACGTATGGATGGGAGAACCTTGGATTATTCTAAGACAGAAGAACAATTTGGTGATGAAACAATCATCCCATTTTCTTTCTCAACTGATCCGGAAACCATCCAAAAAGAACAAATTTCTTGTTATCTAACATATACCAATGAGCACACTCATGAAGTAATTCGGCAAAATCTACATAGATCGCCTATCTATGCAGGTATTATAGAAGGAACGGGTCCCAGATATTGTCCTTCTATTGAAGATAAAGTTGTTAAATTTGCCGACAAGCTCAGACATCAAGTTTTTCTGGAACCGGAAGGACTTTCTACGAATGAAATTTATGTTGCCGGAATGTCATCCTCCTTGCCTGAAGAAGTGCAGATACAGATGTATCGAACCGTTCCGGGTTTGGAATATTGCAAAATTGTACGGAACGCCTACGCGATTGAATATGATTGTATTGACGCAAGACAGCTTTATCCAACATTAGAATTTCGAAATGTCAAAGGATTATTTAGCGGAGGACAATTTAACGGCAGTAGTGGGTACGAAGAAGCAGCAGCTCAAGGACTGATAGCAGGAATTAACGCGGCGATGAGCATATTGGGAAAAGAATCACTCATCATCAACCGTTCGGAAGGATATATTGGTGTCCTGATAGATGATTTGGTTACGAAAGAAAACAGAGAGCCTTATCGGATGATGACTTCCAGAGCCGAATATCGATTGTTGCTGCGACAGGATAATGCGGATATCCGATTAAGAAAGAAAGGATACCAAGTAGGATTAATTACAAGCGAACAATATAATGCCTTAGTGATGAAAGAGACGACGATAGCAGCGCAAATAAAACGATACAAAGAAACTATGATTAAAACAAGCACTAAAGTAGATGAATTTTTGGAGGCAAATGGAAGTACCCCTTTAAAAACTCCTTGTACATTAGCTGAACTCTTGTGTCGCCCGGAACTGAACTATGATAGATTGGCAATATTAGATGATCAAAGAACAATCCTTTCAAAAGATGTCATCACGCAATTAGAGATCGAATTAAAATATGAGGGATATATCCATAGACAAAAAAAACAAGTAGAACAATTTTTGAAAATGGAAACGAAACGAATACCGGAAGAAATTGATTATGAAGATGTTACCTCATTAAGGATCGAAGCTCGGCAAAAATTAAAACAATTTAAACCACTTTTTGTCGGTCAAGCAGCACGTATATCAGGAGTTACACCGGCAGATATCGCTGTTCTACTCATCTATTTGAAGTCAAAAAGTTCATTGGTGAAAAATGAGCAGAAAGGAGAATAAATGAGTCAGTTTCCAACCGAAGTCTTTGAAAAATGGTTGTCTCAGCGGAGAATAAACTTTACAGACAAGCAAGTCTCACAAATAGAAATATATTATGAATTATTACTCGACTGGAACCAACGAATGAACTTAACAGCGATCACACAATCCGATGAAGTTATCGAGAAACATTTTATTGACAGTCTTACATTCCTGCAACTTCCTTTTGCAGATCCGACTAAACCGCTGACAATCATCGATGTAGGGACAGGAGCAGGTTTTCCGGGTTTGGTATTAAAAATTATGTGTCCATCGTGGAGCGTAACTTTACTTGATAGTGTTGGAAAGAAAGTACGATTTCTAGATACTGTTATCAAAGAACTGAAAATAGATAAAATAGAAACAATTCATGGAAGAGCAGAAGATCTAGCGCAAATGAGAGAGTATAGAGAAACCTTTGATATCTGTGTATCACGAGCCGTTGCGAACCTAATGACTCTATCTGAATATTGCTTACCGTTCGTAAAAATAGGTGGCAATATGATTTCATACAAAGCTGACAAAGTACATATCGAATTAATAACCGCGAAGAGAGCAATAACATTGATGGGAGGCGGAAATCCGCAACTTTGTGAAGTCAAACTAATCCAATCACAGACCACAAGAAACCTAATCATCATACCAAAAATCAAAACCTGTCCCATCCAATTTCCCAGAAAAGCCGGAACGCCACAGAAATTGCCTATTCAATAGTATAATATGACGATATGAGAATTAATAACCAACTCACTTAACTTTGTTTATATGGGGTATACAATTGTTATAATTCACGCGTTTGCCGATCTACATTTATCACTTATCGATGCACAGAACTGCACAGAGCCGGGGGGAGTTTT
>JAISHZ010000027.1 GCA_031262285.1 Lachnospiraceae bacterium
ACGCCCAGAGAGTCTAACACCCAAAACTCCCCCCGGCTCTGTGCGGTTCGTCCGGGATACATTGCCTTTACACGTAGATCGGCGAACGCGTAAATTATTACAAAACAAATAACGATGGCAATCAAGACAATCAATTAGAAAAGCAAGGAATAGCGATGTTTGAAAGTAAGGGAACTTTCAAACGCTTTGATTGATACGCGCGCAGACGGGAGCAAAATATGAAACCGGTTTTTATGATCAACGGCTTTTTGGAAAGTGGCAAAACGGAATTCATCACATATACCCTTACGCAACCATACTTTCAGACGAAGGGTACCACATTATTGATTCTATGTGAAGAAGGAGAGCGGGAGTATACCCCTGAGTTACTTGCTTCCAGTCATACTGTTGTGGAAAAGATTGAAGAAGAAGCAGATTTTACACCTGCTACTTTAATCAATTTGGAAAAGAAACACAAACCCGGCAGAATCGTCATTGAATATAATGGAATGTGGAACTTTAAAAATGTGAAATACCCATGGCATTGGAAACTTGAACAACAAATTACCATTATTGATGGATCAACATTCGTTCAATATTATACCAATATGCGTTCACTACTTGCAGAAATGATCCGAAATTCAGAAATGATCGTATTTAATCGCTGCGATAACGTCAAAGATTTGAATTCTTATAAACGAAATGTGAAAGCAGTGAATCCCAAAGCGGAAATCATTTTTGAAGATGCCAACGGAGAAATCACACAAATCATGGAAGAAGATTTACCTTACGATATCCATCAAGATCAGATAACGATTACAGAAGATAGCTTTGGCATATGGTATCTTGATGTTATGGATCAACCGGCGAGATATCTTGGCAAACAGATACAATTTGTCGGCATGGTGACAAAACCCGCTTCTTTTCCGAAGCAGTTTTTCGTGCCGGGGCGAATGGCTATGACATGCTGTGCAGATGATATGGCATTTTTGGGATATGCGTGTCATTACCAAGCAGCAGACGCACTGACAAACGGGGAATGGGTTGAAGTAACAGCGAACATACAGATGGAATATTTTGAACCCTATCAAGGAGAAGGTCCATTGCTATATGCCAAAAGGATACGCAAGACGACGCCACCTAAGGAGGAAGTGATTCGGTTTGTATAAAGTTTATCTTACCGGCAATTGATTTTACAGTCGGATATGTGATACTATATCTGACAAGAAGATTACTATTTTACACACAGATCATACATAAGCAATCACCGGGAGGAATCAAAGTATGTTTGCGGTATACTTTGGACAGTATTTAACAGAAAAAGGATATATAACATTACGTGCGTATGAGACCGTGATGAAAGCAATGAAGTCAGTTCGGATTAAAATGGGTTTTCTCGCAGTGGAAGCCGGTTATATGACGATGGAACAAGCTTCTTGGATGAATCGTTTACAAGCTCAAATAGATATGCGCTTCGGTGATTTGGCGAAAGAGCACGGATTGCTTACCGAAGAACAAATACAAGAATTACTCCAAAAGCAAGGGAATCCATACTTACAATTCGTACAAACCCTTATTGAACGAGGGATCATGGATTTGGATAGTATATACCTGTCGTTGGATGAATTTGCGGCGGAAAATGATTTTGATTCTGCGGACATGGAAGCTCTCAAAAGTGGAGAGTTAGATCGTATATGCCCGCTTTTTATCAGAGAATTGTCGCTACCCCCCAATTGGCAGGCGTATATAGGCATAGTCGCCAGAACCGCCTTGCGGTTGATTGATCGGGATATCAAGATAGAGAAAGCGTATCGAATCGACGAATACGAAGCACCCTATATCGCGCGGCAAGATATCGAAGGAGATGACATCGTGGCAACGGCTTTTGCCGGAACCCAAGAAGGTATTTTAGGCATCGCCAGGCAGTATGCGCAAGAAGAGTTTCAAGAAGTAGATGAAGATGCCTTGGATGCTGTTTGTGAATTTTTAAATGTATGCAATGGCTTATATGTCAGCCATGAAAGTAGTACAGACAAAGAGTTGGAGTTATGTGTGCCGCAGATGTACAACGAGACAAGTGATCAAGGAACTGTCAAAGTAACAGCCGACGATCTGATTTGTATACCGATGTATCTTTTTGCAAAACGGGTTGACCTTTTATTATCCTATAGCGGCAATGCTCAATTTAGGGTTCATACAAGGTGAATGATGACTCTATGAGGAAAGAAACTACCGGAGGTGAGTGAAGTATGGCAGGAATTTTGATCGTGGATGATTCCAGAACTTCAAGAAAGATTTTAAGAGGTGTCTTGGAGAGCGCGGGATTTACAGTAGTCGGAGAAGCGACCAACGGAGAGGAAGGCTTTGAAAAATATTGTACGCTACAGCCGGATCTGGTGACGATGGATGTCACTATGCCGCAAGTAGACGGATTGGCTGCTTTAGAGAAAATCCGACAGTATGATCCTCACGCGAAAGTGATTATGGTAACGGCAGCAGGACAAACCAAAAAGATTGCAACAGCAGTACGGCTTGGAGCAGTGGAATATATTACAAAACCGTTCGAGGCTCAAGAGATAGAAGCAATGATTTGCAAAGTGCTTTCACACATCTAAACTTCATTCACTGTCGAAAAGGAGAGGAGGGCGCGTATGTCAGGGGCATCGAGAGCATCCCATTGGGGATCCAAGGCGAAAGATGAAGAAATAGCGTATTATGAGTATTACAATCGTGATTTGGACATACCGAACAGTTTAAAACTCTATAAGGATCTAGGTCAAAAATTATCTACTTCTTTTCTATCTTTTATGCACATCAAAGGATTGGGTGAGATTCACAATGTATATGGCAGAGAGGCAGGCAATCGACTTCTTTACCAAATCGTTGTATGGTTACGCCAACATGAGAAAAAATTAAATTTTTCTCTTTATTCCATCAAAGAAAAGCATTTTGCCCTTTTATTTCATGGTATTCCACAAGAAGATGCCATAGAATATACCAATCAAATATTCAAACGATTTGATGCCTTTTGGGAGATTGATCGGAACAATCAAGCAGAAAAAATCTACTGTCGCGCCGCTATGGGAATCGCACCGATCGAAATACCGCCGGATTCGCATATGGATTTATTGGACTTGATTGAGCGAATTGAATATTTTGCAAACAAAGAAAGCAGGCTGATATTCTACGACGCAGCGAAAACACTGCAATATGAGACACGCATCAAATTCAAACACGCGCTAAAAGAAAGTATTTTGAATGATATGCAGGGATTTCACTTGGTTTTTCAGCCTCTTGTGGATGCGGACAATTCAAAGTGGATGGGATTAGAAGCGCTTTGCAGGTGGGAAAGCCCGGAAGTTGGCGAAGTAGAGCCTAGTATTTTTATTGAAGAAGCGGAAAAAATGGGTCTGATTCATCTGTTAGGGAATTGGATCTTTGAGCAAGCGATTAGTCAAGTCAAACAATGGAAGTTAGATAAGTTGGATTTGTTTTTCCTCTTTTTGAATCTCTCGACAGTACAGCTTAGGGATTACGATATGTTGGACAAATTGATGGTAGTCCTAAACAGCTATGATTTTCCACCATACAAATTGGTATTGGATATCAAAGGAACACCCGGCTTTCAATATGATGAGAAGATCACGGATTTCTTACAACAAATTCAAATGAATGGGATTACCTTATCATTGGAGGATTTTGAAGTCGGAAGAGCTGCTTTTTCCAATATTCGCAATCTTCCTGTCTATGTGGTAAAGACGGACAGAGAGTTTATCAACGGCTTGGAAACAGATCTCTTTACGCAGCGAACCTTGCAATTAATGGTGGAGTATGCGCATGCCACAGGGTTAATCGTCGTAGCAGAGGGAGTAGAGACAGAAGAGCAGCTAAGGATCGTGTCCGAAAAAGGCGCCAACTTGATCCAAGGTTTTTGGTGTTGTCGCCCTTTAAGTAAACCGGAGGTGGAGGATAGGTTGTATATGTTCCACAAGTAACGCTGCGATTCACGTGACTATGTTCCCACCTATCTTGGAATTACACAAAGCATCTTCTCTTTTTTATTTTAGGAATCCATTGATGATCTGTTCTTCCGCTTCTTTTTCCGTAAGACCGAGCGTCATCAATTTGATCAATTGCTCACCGGCTATTTTGCCGATGGCTGCTTCGTGAATCAAGGAAGCGTCGGGATGGTTGGCGCTGATTTGTGGGATGGCGCTGATTTTGGCTTCGTCCATGATGATGGCATCGCATTCGGAATGACCGCTGCAGAGGTTGTTCCCATCGATTTGCGCTAGGAAACATTGTACGGAATGATCGCGTGCAACCGAACGTGACACCACATTCGCACTGCTATGATAGCCGTCCAAAGACACACAAAAAGAGGTCTTTGCGGTTTGATCGCCGTGCGTCATCAGTTTCTCTGTGACGAGCAAAGTCGCATGATCCGCCAGCGTTGCTGTGGTGGAGCGAACTGTCGAATCGACTCCTTTGATCTGAACTGTCTCCATTTCTAAAAAGCTATTTGGCTCTAAATGAGCGACCGTCTGCGGATTCATGATGCGTTGTCCTTTGCCGTCGCCGCTGCCGTAATGCTTTTCTACATAACGAACACGCGAATTTTGCTTAATATGGAAGGTATGAATCCCATCATGACGGCTCGTGTCATCACCACTGTTGTGGATACCGCAACCGGCGATAATGGTTACGTCGCAGTTTTCTCCAATATAAAAATCGTTGTACACCATTTCCGTAAGACCGCTTTGACTTAATACAACCGGTATGTGTACACTTTGCTTCTTCGTATCGTCTTTGATGATGATATCAATACCGGATCGATCGGTTTTGGTTACGATGTCAATATTGGCTGTGGTCGCCCGCGCAGTGCTTTTACCGTTTGCGCGGATATTGTAAGCTCCGGTAGGAATCTCATGAAGATCTGCTACTTTCTCCAGTAACATTTTTTGTATCTCGTCCATAAAACATCTCCTATTCAAAATTCTCGATATTCACAACAGTCTGTTTTCTATTTGTTACAATTTACACGTTCGCCAATCTACGTTTAAGGCAATGTATCCCGGACGAACCGCACAGAGCCGAGAGGCATTTGGGGTGTTAGACTCTCTGAGCGTTCCGATGAGCCCAGAACAGTGAAAATGCGCGCACAAGCAAGCGCTCATTTTCACTAGGTCTCATCTCCACAGAACGTATAACACCCCAAATGCCTCTCGGCTCTGTGCGGTTCTGTGCATCGACAATCGATAAACGTAGATCGGCGAACCCGTGAAATGTAACAAACAATGGTAGCAAAATTTGAAAATGCTATTGACAAAGTAAATTCTGTTCATTAAAATGTCAATACTCGAATGAAGTTTTTCGACGATACATTCATGGATCTATTTTTTCACTCTCATTTCGATGTACTTTCTCGGCAGTTTCTGCCAAAATATTTCATTTTGCGATTTGGTGGAAATAAAACAATCAATATCAATCAACCTACAAAATCAAAAATTATAAGGAGGACTTGTATTATGGCTGAAATTTCATTTGAAATCAAAGAAACGATAGGTGTACTTTCGGAGAGTAAACGAGGTTGGACAAAAGAAGTTAATATGGTAAGTTTGAACGGACGAGATGCGAAGATAGATATCCGCGAATGGGATGCGACCCATGAAAAGATGGGGAAGGGGTTGACTTTTACATCGGAAGAGGTACTGAAATTAAGAGAATTATTAAATAACATCGAATTGTAAATTTTACTATGTACACTATATTGTGTTAATAAAAGTTTTCGTTTTTTGCAAGCAATACTGAGATGGCGACTAATGATCCTCAACAGTATATGCGTAATTCATATAATCAAACCATAGGTATCCGAACCGTTTTTCTTGGTGTCTTCAAGGACAGTATCAAGAACGAATATATTGCCATGAATATCAGCGATCAATGCGATTTTCATTGCGCCACCTCCTTGATTTCTTTCTGTATGTACTTCGGGAATTTTGCCACGACCACCTCGTAAGCACGATCAATCATTGCTCGTATTTCATCGTCCGACCTTGTTGGGTAAAGATATGAAAGGAAATAATGAAATGGCAGATTTTATTACCGTGCAAGGCGCACACATACACAATCTGAAAAATGTAGACGTGAAAATCCCACGCGGAAAGCTGACGGTTATCACGGGGGTGAGCGGTTCGGGCAAATCCAGCCTCGCATTTGATACGATATATGAGGAAGGTAAACGTCGCTATCTCATGTTTTCGGACACATCGTTTATGGTGGACAGCGTACCGACTTTTGAAAGCATTTCCGGTTTATCGCCAACTGTAGCGGTTGAGCAGCGTATTACGCGGCAATCCAACCCGCGTTCTACTGTAGGCACGAAAACGAAAATCAGCGCCATGCTTGCCATGCTGTTTACCAATTATGGCAAGCGCGAGCCGGAATATGACGACGGTTTGCCACTTGATATGGCGATGTTTCAAAGAAACTCCGCGCGGGGTATGTGTGTGCGTTGTTTGGGAAGCGGTTCCTCGATCCGTGTGCATGAAGAAGTCTTGATGGCGAATAAGTCCAAACAAATAGCGGATTTATTTCCGAAAGGATTCTTAATGCGTGGTGGTACCGGTAAAAGATTTCGTGAATTTTGTGAGTTCCACCATATCAATCCGCGTAAAGCGGCAAACGAATTGGACGAAAAGCAGTATGAACTGTTAGTCTACGGCGACGGCGGCAAAACGATTTTTTGCGGTCTTATCCCGTGGTTATTACAGACAGGCAAACGAGATGAAATCAGCGGTCATCAAAGCTATTTGTTTCATGAAACAGGGATACTTACCCATTCAAAATGCCACAAATGCGGTGGTACGGGGCTTGGCGAAGCGGCGACGCATACTCATATTTGCGGTAAAACCATCACCGAAATGGAAGATATGTATATACGCGACTTGCGAAAGTTTTTTACCGACAACAGTTTACCGGGTAAGCGATTAACAGAGGAAATACTGTTAAAGCTTGCATATATGGATGATGTGGGTTTGCACCATTTAGCACTTTCACGTTCTATTCCAAGCCTTTCTGGCGGCGAGATACAGCGGCTGTTTTTAGCAAGCTATATCATAGCCGAAATGGACAGCATCATCTTTATTTTTGACGAGCCGACAATCGGTTTGCATGAAGTGGAAAAACAAAAGCTGATTGATATCGTTAAAAATCTCATAAAACGAGGTAATACCGTTATTGCTGTGGAACACGACGAGAATTTCATGAGAGCTGCCGATTATATGATTGACTTAGGTCCTTACGCCGGTGAACACGGCGGCGAGCGGATTTATCAAGGCAGTTTTGATGATTTTCTATCATCCGGTAAGTCACTGACCGCGCCCTATCTCACGGGCAAATCCACCATGCCTGTTAAAACAGAGTTTAAGAGCGCCAACCCTGCATGGCTTTTAACACTTCGCCATTGCAACCTCCACAATTTACGAGATGTAGAGGTCAATATTCCGCTTGGGTTGCTTGTCGGTGTTGCAGGTGTTTCGGGCAGTGGGAAATCGACCTTAATCTCGGATACGCTTGTTCCGAAACTCAAAGAAACATTAAAAAA
>JAISHZ010000039.1 GCA_031262285.1 Lachnospiraceae bacterium
TATAATTTCACTGACGATGGGTATTTGCATTGATAAAGGCTTTATCAAAAGCTTGGATGAGCCTATATCGAAATATCTCCCTGTGTTCGGTGAAGAGATACACCCATATCACAAAAAGATAACGATACGGCATTTACTCACACTGTCCTCCGGCATATATTTTCAAGGCGGTGTGCATTATCATTGTCCGATGATGGAGCAGCTTCGCCGCTGCCGTGATTGGGTAGCACATATCGCCGATGTGGATATGAAAGCACTTCCGGGAAGCGTTTGGCAGTACAAAGAGTGGGATGTGATTTTAGCGTCTGCCGTTATATCTGTAGCGACAGGAAAGTCGGCTTGGGAGATGTGCGAGGAATTTCTATATCGCCCGCTTGGTATAAAGAGTGGCGTGTGGCCGAGTTCTAATTGCGGCATAAGCTATAACGTTCATAAAGAGGAAGAACAATCAGACTTGTCTGCCCGTGATATGGCAAAAATCGGCTTGTTGATGCTTAGCGGTGGCAAATGGAACGGAAAGCAGATCGTTTCCGAAGACTATGTAACTGAAAGCAGTAAACCCTCGGTGGCGACCGCGGGGTATGGTTTGTTTTGGTGGCTGAAGGATAAGTATTTTGAAGCGCAGGGTTTTGGCGGACAGGAAATACGAGTCTATCCCTCCGAAAACGTAGTAGCCGTCATCCAAGCAGCACCCACATCGTCAGGCAAGTTTTATTTTGATGTACTTGATAGTGTTATGGTAAGTCTTTAAACGAACGCGGTGTATAAAGACATGAATGAACACTCTGTAACTTTTCGCAAAAAATGATAACGGCACGTTAACGGCGCGGTGATCTTTTCAGAACAGCGAAAAATGTAAATGCGTATGCGGCGCTGCGGAGGTTATGGCCACTACTACGGTGAGAAAAATCGGAAGATTACCAGTGCAAAATCCCCTAGTCATAACCCCCGACTATCCATGTAGAGAATTGTCGGGGGTTATGTAACTGGTGATATATTGGATGACGCTGAAGTCATTCATTCAGAAAAGATTGCATTAATTCCATAATGCTATTACGCTTCATTATAGAAAATTTGTATTTCTTGCTTTCTTTGGCCTCGATTTTGATGCCGGTAGGAATAAATAAACCAATGATACAAGGCTTCATCTCTAAGATATCTTTGTAGTAGAGTTCAAAATTCAACCGCATGGCTGCAATAAGACCACTTCCTTGGAATATAATACGTTGGTTGGTAAAAATGTATTTACCGGGGATTTGTTTTGAAGAAAACATACCCGGTGCATACCAGCAGTCTCCTTTACTTTCTTTTACAATTGTTTCGTTTGGTAAAAGTTCCAGTTCGCTTTTCTTTGTACTCATCGCTTTGCCTTCCTTTCTTTATTTGTATGTATCTGCGCCTAGTTAAAGAAAAGGTTAAATGAATAGGTATTTAACCTTTTCTTTAACCAAGTATAACCTTGCTCGTAATATATGTCAACAACTATATATACATATTTATTCCCGTCTGCGTGCCAACGGCACGCGTATCAATCAAATCGTTTGAAAGTTCTCTTACTTTCAAACTTGCTCCCGTCTGCGCGTAGGCGGCGCGCGTACCGATCATTAATCGCAAACCGGTGTATGTGTATGTGGGTAGAAGTGTAATCATTTTTTACATCATCGGGTGATAAAATGATTGTACGAAAGATTAGCAATAGTGAAGGTTCGAATTTTTATTCTATATCTTTTTGAAATCATTTGGGTTGAATGTATTTGATTGAATGAAGTAAATATGATAAGTTGTTTTAGCAGAATGTTTTGCGACTTCAATCGTTTGGGAACGAAGAAGTTTCCGTATCAACTTTACGTAGCGGGATTTAAGGAATGGAGAGCGTACCTATGAGCATACCTCAATCGATAAGACTCTTCGGTCTGAATGGCAGCGGCAAATCGACGGTTGGTGCGGCTCTTGCAGAGCGTTTGGGGTACAAGCATATGGATATTGAGGATTATGTGTTTGAACCATCCGATGTTACATATGCAAATCCGCGCTCTCATGAAGAATGCATTCGTCTCATGCTTGCGGATGTGGAGAAGTATCCCAAGTTCGTGTTCTCAGCCGTTGGCGGAAATTTCGGCGAAGAAATCACCTCACGATTTGCTCTGGCAGTGTGGCTTGACGTTCCGCACAATGTTCGAATGGAGCGCATCAGACAGCGCACTTTCAATAAATTCGGCGACCGTATCCTTGAGGGGGGCGATTTGTACGAACAGGAACAGAAGTTTTTCGATTTTGTCGCAAATCGATCCCTATCTAGCGTTGAGCAATTTGCGAACACGCTCACTTGCCCTGTTATGAAAGTAGATGGGACAAAAGCGGTGCATGAGATTGTGGACGAGATTCTGGTGTTTGTTGTCAAATAATGTTTATCAGAAATGAACGATAGAATATCTAGAGTTTGCTATTCACGCGTTAGCCGATCTACGTTATCGCTTATCAATGCACAGAACCGCACAGAGCCGGGGGGAGTTTTGG
>JAISHZ010000087.1 GCA_031262285.1 Lachnospiraceae bacterium
GTTACTATTCACAGCCACTATCCCGCGCAGTCGAAATTATGCAGAATGCATAATTTCGCAAGGGTCGCAACCGCCAAATCGCATAGCGATTTGTGCGATTTGTTGCTGTGAACGCCGAAGGCGTGAACAGTAACGCGCGCTGTTAAAATAGATTAAAAAAAAGATTAAATATAGAAGCGATAGATTCGCTAAAAGGCGGTAACTCCGCAGATAGGAATAAAAACTATGGCGACTGGAAAAGCACGTAGGAAATTATCGATAGACAGTAAATTTGCGAGTGTTGTCGGAATATTTGGAGTCGTTTTGTACGGTGTGCTTCGTCTGATTGAAGCTTTTGCACTTCATCAGGATATTTCCGCACGTATCTATATCCTGTATATGTGTCTTGCTACAGCATGTATCATGCTGATCGTTCTCAATGTTTTCAAAGAACGCAAATGGATACCGCTTTATATCGGTGTGCAAGTCATGGTTTCTTTTATTTGGGGCGCTTATATTGACACGGATTTTGAATACTATTTTCTATCCTTATTTTGTGCGTTCGGAATAACTGCTTTGTTTAAAAACTTCCGCATCGTTTTGACTTTTTATCTCATCACCATAGTAGTCAATTTGATTCTTTTCATGACAATCTTTCAAGACCCACAGATCGCTTCCATTAACGAAATGGCGATTGATTGCTCACTTTATATCTATGGTGCATTTTTCTTGACCGTATTAACCTATCGTTCCTCAAAAAAAGATGGCTTAGCGGACAAAGGATTGCGCTCCTTTTCCGCTTTGTTGAAATCTACCCCCAATTTGATGGTCATCACCAATAAAAATTCTTACGTTCAATATATCTCCGATCCCATGGCAAAATTTGCCGACATCAAACCGCAGTACGCAATAGGCAGACCTTTGTTGGATTTGTTTTTGGATATGGATATGAAACTGATGTTTGCTGACATCATCGATGCTGATGGTGCTTTTAATGAAGTTCGTAAAGTTACGACCGGCGACTCAGAATATTATTTTAAAATTTCTTGCGATCGATTGCGTACGATCGACGACGAGACCTTTGATGGCGGTCTATTTATTGACATCACAGATGTGACCCCCACTGTACTATCCAAGATCGCTGCTGAAGATGCGATGACAGCAGCGGAGGTTGCCAAAGAGGAAGCAGAACGTGCCAATCGCAGTAAATCTCATTTTTTGGCAACGATGTCTCACGAGATCCGCACCCCCATGAATGCGATCATCGGGATCGCCCAAATGCAAATGTCCAGAAGTGACCTCCCGGATGATCTATCCGGTGCCATCGACAAAATCTATACCTCCGGTCATAGCCTATTGGGGATTATCAATGATATTCTGGATTTGTCCAAAATCGAAACCGGGAAGCTCGAGTTGTCACCGGTGATGTATGATGTTCCCAGCTTGATCAACGATGCGGTACAATTAAATGTGATTAGAATCGGCAGCAAGCCCATTAATTTCTTTTTAGATGTCATGGAGAATCTTCCTGCTGTATTGTTTGGAGATGAACTGCGAATTAAGCAGATTTTGAACAATATTTTATCAAATGCGTTTAAATATACCGATGCGGGCAGTGTTCGACTGACGGTGTCCCATCAAACAGTAGGCGATCAGGTCAACTTGGTATTTCGGGTAGCGGATACCGGTCAAGGGATGAAGCAAGAAGATGTAAATCGTTTGTTTGCAGAATATGTGCGTTTTAATAGTCAATCCAACAAAACCACCGAGGGTACCGGACTGGGGTTGAGCATTACGAAAAAACTTGTGACCATGATGGATGGAACCATCGAAGTGGAAAGCGAATATGAAAAAGGGAGCTGCTTTACCGTTCGTATCGTACAAGGCTACGTGAACGAACGTGTCATTGGTTCTGAATTGTCACAGAAACTACGCAACTTTACCTTTTCTCGCGACAAGGAAACTGCGAAGTTACAGATCCTACGAGAAGCGATGCCGTATGGCAAGGTGCTCATCGTAGATGACGTAGAAACCAATCTCTATGTGGCAGAAGGTTTGATGTCCCCTTATGAACTTGCGATCACGAGTGTCAGCAGCGGCTTTGCGGCATTAAATCTGGTGGAATTCGGCAATAAATACGATATTATTTTTATGGATCATATGATGCCCAAAATGGATGGCATAGAGACCACCAAGCGCATTCGCGCTTTCGGTTACACCGGAACGATTGTTGCGTTAACTGCCAACGCCATCACCGGCAACGATGTCATGTTTCTCCAAAACGGTTTTGATGATTTCATTTCCAAACCCATCGATATACGGCATTTGAATGCTGTCCTCAATAAGTATGTCCGTGACAAACATCGGGAGAAAGCCGAGACTACTCCTGTTGCTCAAGTACCTCTCGTTAAAACGGCATCTTCCCCTATATTACCGCCAAAACTTGCAGAAGTCTTCAGTCGGGACGCGAAAAAAGCGTACGAAACTTTACAAGACTCGCTTCAAGCAGATGATTTATCCACCTACGCAATCACCGCTCATGCGATGAAATCCGCTTGCGCCAACGTGAATCAAAACGACCTCTCAGAGCAGGCAAAAGAATTGGAAATGGCAGCGAAAGAGAGAAATTCGGCTTT
>JAISHZ010000147.1 GCA_031262285.1 Lachnospiraceae bacterium
GTTTCTTTATAATCCTACTTTTTGGAGGATAAGCTTCGGTTTTGTCTTTCCATTTCAAAGATGATCTTAATGATTTCGTCTCTGACCGCTTCCGGTACATTAACAAATCTCACTCTATGCTCATAGATTTTGTATGTTCCTTCTTTTTCAGCAACATCGAGCACTTCACCGACCAATTCATATTTCTTATTCTCTCCTTTTGCACCCAACTGATACCCGCAGTAAATATAACTGCCCGGTTCATATTTTTGGGTCGCCATAAAGCGAAGCCCACCGCCGCTGATATCAACGATCACACTTCGCTTCAAAGGAAGGTCTTTCGATGGTACCCATGCTTTGGCTTTTTCAAGGGTCAGTCGTTCTTCTTCCACCAATTCTCTGGCAGCCATCTCTAAGGCACAACTGAATCGATAATATTCTCGACGTTGAAACTTGCGTAAATTCGATACGATTTCAACTCGAATCATCGGGATATTCTTTTGACGTTCATGGCGAATGACCTTCGCGCTACATTGAAACAATCCTGTCTTTGTATAAAAAACCACATTGAGCATCGTCCCGATGGAAAGATAATAATCCATCCCTGACGTGGCCGGTGTCAATAGTAATAGTTCATCTTCGGATGCAATATCAAGAAGTTGGCTTTTCATGATGTCTGTATCCTGTAGCGGAAGTGTATTTTGATGTGACTGTCCGGTCATCCATTGTAATTGTAATTCTGCCTTATTTCCGGGTAACAAATACTTTGAAATCATGTTAACTCCTTATTTTACATTTTAATTTAGGACCTGCCTTTGGATCCGATGATGTGTGCAAAAAACGCGGCCATCCCTCTTTTGGGTTGCGCTTCTACTTCTTCTTTATTCATTAATTTCGCGGCAAGTCTTTCGTATGCCAAACTGGATTTGGCGGTACTGTTCTCTAATGAGACCGGCATTTGCTGCATTACAGCTCGTGCCAGATGCGGATCTTGCGGGACGAATCCCAAGTAATGGATCGTCATCTTTAAGTAGCGAGATACGACTGCGCTGAGTTTTTGGAACAAAATCATCCCTTCCTCTTCTTTGCTCACTCTGTTGGCGATCATTTTGACTTTTGTCATATCTTCTCGATATCTGGGGTGTCTGTACAATGCCTTCAAAAGAGAATAAGAATCCGTAATGGATGTGGGTTCCGGCGTTGTTACCAGTAATATTTCTCCACTGGCAACCAGAAATTCCAATACCGCTTCAGAAATGCCTGCTCCGGTATCAATCAAAATAATATCAGCCAATGTGTCAAGCTCTCCAAGGTTCTGGACAATATAAGAAAGGTAATCCTTACTCAAATTGGACATCCCCGCAATCCCGCTCCCACCGGAGATAAAACCGACAGACATCGGTCCCCATGTAATAATATCACGAATGCTCTTTCCTTGATAGATCATATCAAATAAGTTGTATTTGGGAATCGCACCAAACATGATTTCAATATTCGCCAATCCGAAATCTGCATCCAAAATGAGTACTCGCTGATTCATCTTTCGAAATTGGATCGCGAGGTTGATTGCTGTATTTGATTTGCCTACACCACCCTTCCCGCTTGTCACCGCTATGATACGTGCCATGGGTCGGTTTACATGATTCGCCTTAATGATGCGCAATTGTTCTGCTTGATCCATATCATCCTCCGAAAAAAGAGAACTGTTGTAGCTCTTTTTATTCTTTACCTGTCGTCTTACCACCCAAAAGATGCTTTACTGTTTTTTGCGGATGAAAACTCTCAATATCGTCCGGTACATTTTGACCGTATGTGACATACGCGATCTGCGCATTGGTATGAAGCTTCACGTTTAATATATTACCGTATGCCGAAGTTTCATCCAATTTGGTGAAAATTAATTGGTATTCTGTAATCTCTCGGTACATTTCTGCGATTCGCAGCAAATCTCTGTATTTGGTCGTTGCGCTCAATACAAGGAATACTTGCTTTTCTGCCAGATGATCGACACACTCTACCATATGACGCATCTTTTCAACTTGCTCTGTATTTTGGTGGGAATGACCTGCTGTATCTAAGAAAATATAGTCAAAGCTTTTAAAATCCGAAACAGCAGCTCTAAATTCCTCCTCCGTGTAAATCACTCGAAAAGGTACCTCCAGTATATTGGCATATGTACGCAATTGTTCCGCTGCGGCGATCCGATAGGTGTCTGCTGTGAGTAATGCTACCTTCTTGGTTCCTTCTACAGCCAGACTCCCTGAAATCTTCGCGATCGTCGTCGTCTTCCCCACGCCGGTCGGACCTAAGAAGATGATTACTTTAGGACCGGTCTTAGCAGGCGCGATACTTGCGGTCTTGCCAAATTTCAAAACCAATTTTTGATAGGTGTTTGCCAAGGAATAATCAAACGATGCGTTCGGTTTGTTCAGTCTTTCGATTTCTTCCAGTATTTGATTCGCGTATTTTTCATCCACTTCATTGTCAATCATGGTGTTATAAAGCAGTTTGGTAAATTGAATCAATTCCGGTGTCTTTTCTTGTATCGCGGATTTGTCGGTCTCTCTGGCAGTGTCACTCTTTTGTTGTGTTTGCACTTCGCTTCTTTTGTCAAAAGAGTTGCCCTCACTGCCAATCGTTGTTTCAACAGCTTCTATCGCTTGCGCATTCCCAAATTTGCTTAGGAAAAGACTTTGTAGACTGTCTAGTTTGTCTTCGATGTTTTTGGTGTCCGCTGTCACATCCAAGCTCTGCTCCTGCACCTTTGCAGGTTCCTTGCGAATCGTGCGTTTGGGTATCGACGTTTTTTCTCTGTCGTCCTCCAGTGCCACGGTAATCTCCACCAATCTGGAACGTAAAGAGGCAAAAAAGCCTTTTCGTTTTACGTTTTTACTACTTAATAGAACTACAGCATCTCCCATTTCCTTTTTAGCGACTTCTATTGCTTCCTCTTCTGTTTTACCCGTATATTTCTTGATAATCATTATGCGCTCACCATCCCTACCGATTGTAGTTCAACTTGGGAATCTATTTCATTGTAAGAAACGACGATCAAATCCCTAAAATATTCTTCTGTAATTCTTTTGAAATATAGCCTTACAATCGGAGATGTGAGCACGATCGGATTCTTGCCCAGATTCTCCAGCTTTTGTATCTCCCTTTTCACAGCGTCTATGATTTTCTTCACTCTGTCCGGTTCCATATTGAGAAACGCTCCGGTTTCTCCTTGTTTGACACTTCCCATGATCTCCTTTTCCACTTTGGCATCCAATGTGACGACACTGGTGGTCTCATGCGGCGGGAAGTATTTGGCACTGATTGCTCTTTTGAGCGCTTGTCTGACGTATTCGGTCAAAATATCCGGATCTCTGGTCGTCGCTGCATAGTCTGCCAGTGTCTCCAAAATGCTGAGAAGGTCTCGAATGGAAATACCTTCTTGCAGTAGGTTTTGAAGTACTTTTTGTATTTCGCCGATGTTCAACAGTTTGGGCACAAGCTCATCCACCAAGGAAGCATTGTTTTCTTTGATATTGTTGATCAAGTTCTGTACATCCTGTCTGGTGAGCAGTTCCGCGATGTGCTGACGGATGATTTCCGTCAAATGGGTCGCTATAATGGAAGGCGGATCCACTACGGTATAGCCAAGCGTCTCCGCACGCTCTCTTTGACTCTCCGTAATCCAGATCGCCGGGAGATGAAACGACGGCTCAAAGGTCGGAATACCGGTAATCTCTTCTTCAACATATCCCGGATTCATCGCCATATAATGGTCAAACAGAATCTCCCCTTCACTGATCAAAACACCTCTGATCTTAATAATATACTGATTGGGACTCAGTTGAATATTATCGCGCAAACGAATAATCGGCACTACGGTACCCAATTCCAGGGCGATTTGCCTACGAATCATCACCACACGATCTAAAAGATCACCGCCTTGGTTCACATCGGCGAGCGGTATGATCCCATATCCGAATTCCAATTCGATCGGGTCTACTTGCAAGAGACTGTTCACATTTTCCGGTTGCCTGATTTCTTCCGCTTGTGCTTCTTCCTCCTTCACTTCCTGTCGGATCAAAGAAGCCGCTTCATTTGCTGACAAACGACGTCCCACCAACAAAAATGCTGCGCCAAGTCCGGCGAAGATCACGACATTAAGAGGGGTGACGATCCCCAAAAGAATCAATATCGCGCCTACCATATACATCGACTTATGAACTCCAAAAAGCTGTCGAAATACGCTGGAACCAAACCCTTCCGCTTTGTTTCCTTTGGTAACCAATAAACCGGTGGAAACAGATATCAATAAAGACGGAATCTGACTGACCAGACCATCTCCGATCGTCAGTATAATGTAATGTTCCGCCGCTTCACTGATCTCCATCCCCTGTCTAAGCATCCCCATCGCCAACCCACCGATCACATTCACAAATGTAATCAGCAAACCGGCGACTGCGTCTCCTTTCACATACTTGACCGCACCATCCATAGAACCGAAGAAACTGGCTTCTTCTTGTATCTTATCTCGTCTTCTCTTCGCTTCCGCGTCGTCGATTGCGCCGGTATTCAAATCCGCGTCAATCGCCATCTGCTTACCGGGCATAGCATCTAGTGTAAATCTCGCGGTCACCTCCGCTACCCGCTCAGAGCCTTTGTTGATAACCAAAAATTGGATCATGATAATCAAGATAAAGACGATAATCCCGATTACCAAGTCACCACCACCTACAAATCGACCAAATGTCTGAACCACATTCCCCGCATAACCCTGACCCAATATTTGCTTAGTGGAAGCGGCGTTGAGTCCGATCCGAAACAATGTGGTAAAGAGCAAAATCGTCGGGAAAAAGGACATATCCAATACTTCATTGGTAAACATGACTCCGAACAATATCGTAAAACTCAAGGCTATATTAAAAGCAAGAAACACATCCAACAATAAGGTCGGAATCGTAATGATAAACATTAAAAAAGCGATAACCAAATAAATCGCAACCGCAAAATCGTTCCGTACACTCTTCATGGTGTGTTCCTCCTTTCTGTATTCGTGAAAAAATCATGATATATGCAAAATTGAACGTTCTGTACAATTTCGACTGTCACAACAGTCAATACCCATTTCATCATACTATAAATGTAGCCGAATTGACAAGCTTAACTAGCGATACGACCTTGTACTTTATACACATAGGCAAGAACCTCCGCGACCGCTTGATATAGTTCTTCCGGTATAACTTCTCCAATGGCGACATTGGCATAAAGCATTCTCGCCAATGGTTTGTTTTCTACGATTTCGATATGATGTTCCCTTGCTACTTCTCTGATACGTGCCGCCAAGTAATCCTCTCCTTTGGCGATTACCATGGGGGCTTGACCGGAGTCTTTGTCATAACGGATTGCGACAGCCAAATGTGTCGGATTGGTGATTACGACATCCGCTTGCGGTAAATCTTGCATCATACGCCTTCTGGAGACTTCCCGCATCTTATTCCTGATTTTGCCTTTGATCAAAGGATCCCCTTCTGATTGTTTGTATTCGTCTTTGACCTCTTGTTTGGTCATTTTCATATCGCGGTTAAATTTGACTTTCTGAAAAATATAATCCCCGATTGCGATAATCGCGTAGATCAGAGCGATACGAATCCCCAAATCAATGACTGTATTCCCCATCAGTGCTACTGCTTCCATGAGCGGTATGTCAAACAAGATCAATAGCAAGGACCATTTATCCTGTAAAAAGTCATAACAAATCCAAACAATCAATCCGATCTTTGCAAGGGACTTAATCAACTCTACGATAGAATTGGCAGAAAACATCCTTTTGGCACCTGATATCGGATTGAAACGAGACAATTTGGGTTGCAATGGTTCTCCTGTTATTTTCCACCCAACTTGTATCAAATCGCTCACAAAGGCTACTACAAAGGCAACTAAGAAAAAAATAGCTCCGATTCGGATGACGGACAAAACGACTTGATCAAAGAGGTATTCCAGATCGCGTTCCGGTACATATCCCTGCCAAAATACACTCACAGTACTTAAATTGTGATAGAAAGCGGGAAATAATCCCATGAACCACTCTCCTATGAGTCCGACAAAAAGCTTTAACAACAAAAATAAAGCAAGCAGTCCCGCACAATTCGCAATTTCTTTACTGCGTACGACTTGTCCTTTTTTTCTGGCATCTGTTAATCT
>JAISHZ010000187.1 GCA_031262285.1 Lachnospiraceae bacterium
CATCATATCTTTACTAGGTGCTTTCATAATGATATCGCGTACAAAGCTAGTAGGCAAAGTGCGATATGCACCGAGCAAAGCTTCAAATTCATGAAGTTCCTCCTCAGCCGGTAATCTGCCAAATAGTAAAAGGTAAGTAATCTCTTCGAATCCGAATCGATTATCCGCCGTGATACCTTGTACCAAATCCTTGATATCATAACCGCGATAGAATAAGCGTCCATGCGTCGGTACGCTTTTACCATCCACTTCCTTTGTTGCTCTGACATCAGAAATATGTGTCAGACCTGCCAGTACCCCTTTCCCATTCAAATCGCGCAATCCGCGCATGACATTATATCGCGAAAAAAGTTCCGGCTCTATCAAACTGGTCGTCTCGCAAAGCTCAGCCAAACGCAATATCTCGGGTGTCTTTTCAAAATAGTTTACATAATCCATATGTTCCACTCCTTTCCAATCATTCGAGTTAAAACAATACAATGTTTTTCAGTTATTTGTTATAGAAACTGCTGTTGTAGCTTTTCTGCCGTGATTTACAGGTGGCAAACCGCGCAGTAGAATGGTATTGATGCTACCGATTAGTCATTAGAAATGTTTGCGGTTGCGTTGAGGTATTGTAGTTGAAGTCGCTTCCTTCAGCAACCGAAAAGGCTTTGAAATAAGCTTCTTCCAAAGGAATCCACTCAGAGACAAAACGCTCCGCCTTATTTGCATTACGGATTTGAATGCGTTGTAACTGCTCGGTCGGTGAAACACTCAAGAATACTTTAAAATCGTAATAATCGCGAAGAGTAGGGTGTAAACTGTACGACCCTTCTACCACTACGAGTTTTCCCGGGTTAACGACGATGGGGGTACCATAAGTTCCTTGGGCGCAATCATACGGATGATAGGAAAAAGTCTTTCCGGTAGAAAGCGGAATCAATACTTCTTGTAAGAATCGCTCATAATCGACGTTTCCACCCGGCTCTGCCAACCGTTCCTTGGTGCGCATAGAGGAAGGTAAGAAAAACGAATCCATTGATATGACTTCACAATCATAGACCAATTTTAACAATCCCGCCAAAGTCGTCTTACCGGCACCGCACCTTCCGTCAATCGCCAATCGCAGAGGGGTTTGCTTGTCCGCACGTTGATCAATCGCACAAAAGATCGACAAAAAGTCGCAAAACTGCTTTTCTACCACACGATAAGATGGAGAGTACAAAGAACGAAAGGATTCACTGTGGCGAAAAAGACCGCTGCCTGCCTGTTCCCAATCTGTTAAGACTTTTTTGATCTGCGACGTCGAAAAAGGAAGTAACCCGTGACGACACATCTTCTCCAAGAGATCGACCTTCCTCAAGAAGCCTTCCTTTGAACCGCGAAGGTGAAGCGCAGACAACTCGAAAAACCGATAGAGCGTCTGAAGTGAAAGCCCTTCGGAGCGTAACACTTGTAAGTGAAGCCGACAAAGTTGATTGCCGATCGGTTCTGCAAAGGGTCGATCCGTCAAAAACGCTGTGATACTCGCCGCTTCCTCTTCGAGGAACTTCAAACTCTTTTCCGGGTTCGTAATCAAATGACCGCTTCCGAATTCATTTTGATAAATCATTTTGAATAAGTCGATAAGTTCCGCATCGGGGTACAAATCAAGCTGGTATTTGAGTAATTCTTGCAAAGAGAGCAACTCAGGATCCGCAGATCGTTCGTTATGATGAGAGAGTGCGCTCATCACAGCAGGAATCAAGACCAGTTGCAAGAGAATACCCGGCCCGGCGCTGGCGAAAGCTCTTGCCCAAAAGAGTTGAATCGTAAACGCGCTTTGTTGTGCACCGGATATCACGACCATTACCGCACCCCAAGCAAGACGACCGATGATCATAGAAGCGATCAAAGAGAGAAAAAGACCTATGATATTCTTTTTGAATTTGCGGTAGAGTAAACCGATGATCAGACCGTAAATCGCCATTTCCACCGACATCGCCAGACCGGTCGGAAACAAAGGCGGCATCCCAAACAACAAGAAGCGAAGCGGCGGCAACACAAGTCCAATGAAAAAGCCATATTGCCATCCGCAAATCAACCCGCAAAACAATACCGGGATGTGCATGGGCAGCAACATACTGCCTATTTCCGGGATCTGTCCGGTAAAGAAAGGCAACACCAATCCAAGAGCCAAAAACATTGCTGTTAAGGTAAGATGACGCAGTAGGATCCTTCGTAAAGCGATAACATTCTTAGAACGCATGACTAATCTCCTTCTATAATGGATAAAATACAGGTTTACGTTTGATAAAGATTGCATAATAGCGAAAACCGAGAGAGCGTAATAGTTCACAAGCCTGGTCGAAATGCTGTGCGATACCTTTCGTTTGGTGAGAATCAGAACCGATCGTTATCACCTCTCCGCCCAATGCGAGGTAACGGCGAAGGAGTATCGTAGCAGGATGAAACTCTTTTAACCCATTTTTGATACCGCCGGTATTTAGTTCGATTCCCTTTCCATTTGCGATTAGGTGACGCAAAATCCGATCAAAAACATCTTGATACAAATCGATGGATTCATAATACCGATTCGGCTGCTTGCCATATCTCACCACATAATCCAAGTGCCCCAAAACATCGTAATCGTTGAAAACCTGCAGATTCTCCCAAATAGAATCAAAGTAAATCGCGTAAGCTTCTTCATTGGTCTTATCGGCAAAGAAAGGAGGATAGTAAGGATTGTACCCCTGACAAGCATGAGATGAACCAATAATAAAATCAAAGTCATACGCTTTTGCAAGAGCTTCATTTAGCGCAGCAACATGAGGTTGCAATCCGAGTTCAATTCCAAAATGTAAACGTATCTGATTTATGTATTTTTCTTGAAAACGGAGCAAATCATATAGATAGGCGTCAGTCAATAAACAATCCGCAGACGCCGGCGGGTACCCGGGAGTATCCGGAAAATCAAAATCTTGATGCTCCGTAAAACACATATGGGTCAGTCCGATCTCTATTCCTCGCAGAATCATCTCTTCCATCGGCGTATCGGAATCATTCGAAAAAGAGGAATGCAAATGTGAATCAGCAAGAATTGTCATAATCGGTATCCTTTCCCTGTACGTTTTATGCATTTTGTGCAAAATCTGCATTAAGCATAGCATGAAAAGTGCCGAAAATCAAGGTTTATCGTTTTATCGATTTAACGATTTAAAACAGAAAAGTCATAGGTTACAATTTTAATGACATGATCAGATTCTTTCTTGCGGACCGCTAGAGAAACAGCTATACTGTGAGATGGCATCGGTCAATAACAGAGATAGGAAGGAAGGATCATGGATCGAACACAGACGAAAAGGATTAAAATTAAAAATAGATACATTGGCGGAGGGAATCCGATTTTGATTCAATCCATGACCAATACATTTACACAAGACATTGCGGCTACGGTACAACAGATCTTACGTTTAGAAACAGAAGGATGCGACATCGTTCGCGTGACAGTACCAGATCGAGAAGCGGCCGGTGCGATTCGTTTCATCAAAGAACAGATTCATATCCCTTTGGTAGCAGATATTCATTTTGATGCGAAATTGGCGATCGCCGCGATAGAAAACGGAGCGGACAAGATTCGTATTAATCCCGGCAATATCGGTGGCAAAGTACCGCTCATAGACGTTGCCAAAGCGGCGAAAGAGAGAAATATCCCGATACGCGTAGGGGTCAATGGAGGGTCGTTGGAGGCGGAACTACTGCGCAAATACGGCGGTATTACCCCACAGGGGCTTGTAGAAAGCGCAATGGACAAGATTGGGATGCTGGAAGATGTCGCTTTTGACAATATTGTCGTCAGCATTAAGTCCTCCGATGTGCCGCTTAGCGTCAAGGCACACACCCTCTTGGCACAGCAAACCGCGTACCCCCTTCACATCGGGATTACCGAAGCGGGTACTGTGTCCACGGGAAGTATCAAGTCTGCGGTCGGGTTGGGGATTCTCCTGCATCAAGGAATCGGCGACACCATTCGCGTTTCGTTAACGGGAGATCCCACGCAAGAGGTGATCACGGCGAAGAAGATCTTGCAGACGTTAGATCTGGGTCAATATTCTATAGAAGTGGTATCCTGCCCGACGTGCGGGCGGACGCGTATTGATTTGATTCCCCTGGCACAAGCAGTGGAACAAATGGCACGAGAGTGGGAGCGTAACAACACGCTTTCCAGAAACATCAAAATAGCCGTTATGGGTTGTGTGGTCAACGGTCCCGGAGAAGCAGCCGATGCTGATTTTGGGATAGCAGGCGGCGATGGAGAGGGCTTGTTGTTTTGTGAAGGCAAGATTGTGCGCAAAGTTCCGGAAGCAGCATTGTTGGAAACACTGAAACAGCAATTGGACAGCATCAAACCTTAATATATCTTATGAGAAGTTGCGAAGCAGATTCTCATAAAAGGCGCTGTCCTTGCGCCATCAATCGATTATAGGAAGCAGTTTTTGCTTCCTATAAGATTATCGTTTCGGAAGGAACCTTCCGGCTACACAGCTGGTTCATAAAAAGGAAGGTAAAAGACCATATGGTAAAGCCATTTTTTGAAGCTTTTCCGTTGCTGAAATTAGAGAAATCAACCAAAGAAATCATGGAAAAGACAACGATTGAACGCATTTCCTCTACAAAGGACAGGCGTATTTTGCGTATCTATTTAAAAGCGAATGACATCGTTGCCAAAAAACATATCCGAACTGCAGAAGCAGAGATTCAAAAACAAATATTTCATACGACCAAGACGACGGTGTACATATATGAGCATTTTGTGCTTGGCGAAGAAGTCACGATTCGACAATTTATGGATCAATATCGAGGAAGTATTTTAGAAGAGTTAAAAGCATACAGCCATATCGAATATGTGGCATTCCTCTCCGGGCAGATAGAATACGAAGAGGAAGGAAATGTAAAGCTGACCATTGACGATACCCTGCCCAATCGTGAGAAAAGTAATGACCTCTCGCGGATTTTAGAAAAAATACTGACACAGCGATGTCATTTTTCCGCTTCGGTACGGATTTTGTATAGATCGGTACCGGAGAAGAACGAAGACGACTATGTTGACGTGCTCGAAGAAAGGATACCGGAGCCGCCTCGCCTGCCATCCGGATCCGATCCCAAGGAACCGGTCGTAGCGACCAAAAGTTTTGCATATATGAAAAAGAGCAAGAATGCGGGGAGTAGTGGCGTAGTGCGTCCCCTCAAGCGAGGTGATCATCCGGATTTGCTCTATGGTAAAGATTTCGATGGAAACGCGATTCCCATACAAGACATCACGGATGAAATAGGTCAAGTGATTGTTCGAGGACAGATCAGAAAAGTAGAAAGACGCAACATCAAAAATGAAAAATCAATTGTCACGTTTGATTTGTTTGATTTTACCGATACCATTCGCGTGAAAGTATTTGTACCCACACCGCAAGTAGAAGAACTGGAAAATGCTCTCAAACTCGGTAGTTATATCAAACTCAAAGGGACGAGCGTGTTGGACAATTTTGACCATGACATAGGGATCGCATCGGTATCGGGGATCAAGACGATCTTGGATTTTAGCATCAAACGCAAAGATCAAGCCCCAAAGAAACGGGTGGAACTACATTGCCATACGAAAATGAGCGATATGGATGGGGTGTCAGAGGCAAAAGATTTGGTGAAGTGTGCCTACGAATGGGGACATTGCGCCATCGCGATTACAGATCACGGTGTGGTTCAAGCGTTTACGGAAGCCAATCATGTTTGGCATGATTTATGGAAAAAGAAGAAAGATCAATTTCCGGACAGGCAATCTTTTTTTAAGATCATTTACGGGATGGAAGCATATTTGGTGGATGATTTGAACACAGACAGTAATGATACAGAGAGCTTAAAAAAGCTTCCGTCCTACCACGCGATTCTCCTTGCGAAAAATGATCTGGGACGTATCCATTTGTATCGATTGATTAGTCTGTCTCATTTACATACTTTTTACAAACGCCCACGCATTTTAAAAAGTGATTTTATCAAATATCGGGAAGGACTGATCTTGGGCAGCGCGTGCGAAGCGGGAGAACTGTACCGCGCTTTGCTGGCGCAAAAACCGGACGAAGACATTCACAAGATCGTTTCCTTTTACGATTATCTGGAGATTCAACCGGTTGGGAACAATCAATTTCTGATTGCATCCGAAAAGTTTCCGGATATTACCTCGACGGATGATATTCGAGCACTCAACAAACGAGTGGTGGAATTGGGAGAATCTTACCACAAACCGGTCGTTGCCACTTGTGATGTGCATTTTTTAAATCCGGAGGATGAGATTTACCGACGGATTATTATGAAGGGAAAGGGATTTACGGATGCCGATTTGCAACCGCCGCTTTATTTACATACCACTGAGGAAATGCTTGAAGAATTTTCCTATCTAGGCAGTCAAAAGGCACAGGAAGTCGTGATAGACAATACCAACTTGATCGCCGATCAAGTGGAGTCCATTGACCCGGTACGACCGGATCGTTGCCCGCCCGATATTACCGACAGTGATCAGATTTTAACACAAATTTGTTATCAAAAAGCACATGAAATCTATGGCGAAAAGCTACCGGATATCGTGGAGAAGAGGCTAGAAAAAGAGCTGCATTCTATTATTACCCACGGTTTTGCGGTCATGTATATTATCGCGCAGCGATTGGTATGGAAATCGGTGGAAGATGGGTATTTGGTTGGCTCCAGGGGATCTGTCGGCAGTTCCTTCGTGGCGACGATGGCAGGGATAACAGAAGTGAATCCCCTAAGTCCTCATTATGTCTGTCCGCATTGTTACTACAGTGATTTTGAATCAGAAGCCGTAAAGGCTTACAGCGGGCGAGCGGGGATTGATATGCCGGATCGAGAGTGCCCCTTGTGCAAAACGAAGCTGTCCAAAGATGGTTTTGACATTCCGTTTGAGACATTTTTGGGGTTTAAAGGAGATAAGGAGCCGGATATTGATTTGAATTTTTCCGGAGAATACCAATCGGCAGCTCATAAATATACGGAAGTTCTTTTTGGTACGGGGCAAACCTTTCGCGCAGGTACCATTGCGACCTTAGCAGACAAAACAGCATATGGGTATGTCAAAAAATACTTTGAAGAAAAAGAAATACCCAAACGCGGCTGTGAAATCGATCGGATTGTTGCAGGTTGCACAGGCGTTCGCAGAAGCACAGGTCAACATCCGGGAGGAATCGTAGTGCTTCCGGTTGGGGAAGACATTAATTCTTTTACGCCGGTGCAACACCCGGCAAATGACATGACGACAGATATTGTTACCACGCATTTTGATTATCATTCTATAGATCATAACCTTTTAAAGTTGGATATTTTGGGACATGACGATCCCACTATGATTCGTATGCTCCAAGACCTTACCGGGGTAAAACCGGAAGAAATTCCTCTTGATGATCCCCTGGTAATGTCACTTTTTCGAAATACGAAAGCATTGGGCATTGAACCGGATCAAATCGGGGGATGCAAATTGGGAGCGTTGGGGGTTCCCGAATTTGGGACGGAATTTGTCATACAAATGCTTTTAGATACCAAACCGACGTCCTTTTCGGATCTGGTTCGGATCTCCGGACTTTCCCACGGTACCGATGTATGGATCGGCAACGCACAAAAACTCATAGCAGACGGGAACGCCACCATTTCCACTGCAATCTGTACCCGAGATGATATTATGTTATATTTGATACAAATGGGTGTGGAGAGCAGTCTGTCGTTTACGATTATGGAAAGTGTCAGAAAGGGCAAGGGACTAAAAGACGAGTGGATCAGCGCCATGAAGGAAAAGAATGTGCCGGATTGGTATATATGGTCCTGTAAAAAGATTCAATATATGTTCCCGAAAGCGCATGCTGCTGCCTATGTAATGATGGCATGGCGAATCGCTTATTGTAAAGTATATCATCCATTGGCATATTACGCGGCATACTTTAGCATTCGTGCAAAAGCATTCTCCTATGAATTAATGTGTCAGGGACAGGCATATTTGGAAAAGGTGATGGCGGATTATAAACGCCGCTATGATGATCTTTCCAATAAAGAAAAAGATAGTTATTCCGATATGAAAATCGTTCAAGAGATGTACGCAAGAGGGTTTGTATTCCTACCATTAGACATCTACCGCGCGAAAGTAAGGCATTTTCAGATCATCGACGGTAAGATCATGCCGTCGTTGAACAGCATAGACGGACTGGGCGAAAAAGCTGCCGAATCCATCGTGGAGGCGGTATTGAATGGTCCTTTCCTCTCCAAAGATGATATTCGGCAGCGTACAAAGCTTTCAAAGACATTGGTAGATCTCATGGATGAACTCAAACTTTTGGGAGACCTGCCCGAGTCCAATCAGATTAGTTTATTTGAATGGATACCCGAATAAAACGGTGTGACTCTTTCAAAGAAACAAATTACTTCTCCGCTGCAAGCAGTTTTTTACGTCCCGCGAACAAAAACAAAAATCCAATTCCGAATAATACGATGATGGACAGGATGGAGAAAGAACTCCGTCCTGTTACGCTTTTGATCAAAGCATACAGAAGCGGTCCCAAAACAGCCGCGAACTTACCGAAAATATCATAAAAGCCAAAATACTCACCGGATCGTTCGGGAGGAACCAATTTCCCAAAATAGGAGCGCGATACGGCTTGAATCCCGCCTTGTACCGTCCCTACCAAGACAGCTAAAATCCAGAATATCACCAATGCGGTGTCCACTCCAAAATAAGCTTCTTCGAGACCAAATCCCATGACAAAACCCAATATACATATAAAGAAGTAAACCACTACCGCAAACATGATCAGTCGCAACGCTGTGACGCGGCGGCTGAGATTCCCAAACAACAAAGCAAAAGGGATCGCGACAAGCTGTGTAACCATCAAAGCGACGATCATCCCGGTAGAATCCAGTTGAAGGGTCGCACCATACGCGGTCGCCATCCCGATCACCGTATTCACTCCATCAATATAGAAGAAGTAAGCACATAAGAAGATCAAAGTTGCCGAATCGCGAGAAATCGCTTTTGCGGTATAAAAAATGGAGGAAAATGTAATTGCGATCAAATGCTTCTCCGGCTTTACTTTACCGTATTTTTGCTTGACGTGTTTTAAGAAAGGAATGGTAAAGACTGCCCACCAGACAGCTGTAAGAATCACAGAGATGCGAACCGGTGTGGTACCGGTAAGACCAATCTTGTCACCGAATGTGATCAGTAAGATGCTGATCAAAAAAGGAATCGTACTGCCACCCAGATAGCCGCTCGCGTAAGCGAGAGCAGAGACTTTGTCCATACGATCACGAGAAGTGATATCTGTCAAAAAGCTGTCACTGAGGAGCAATGTCCCGGACCAGCCGATGTGAGAGAGCACATACCCAACAATTAAAAGCGGCCAAGAAGTCACGATTCCGGCAAATAGAGTAAACCCGACTCCGATGACCAGAAATATTTGAAACAGTTTGGTTTTCCATCCTTTATAGTCAGCCAATGCACCGACAATCGGAGCGCACAAAGCCATCAAAACAGTGGCGATACTAGTAGCGATCCCCCACCAAAAATCTCCGGCTTCTCCGGAGCCGGCGCTTACGGTGGAAAAGTAAATCGGGAAGATGGCTGCGACCATAATCGTAGCATAGGAGGAGTTGGCCCAATCGTAGGTGATCCAACTTTTCTCTTCTCTAGTCAGTTTCATAAGTACTCCTTTCCTGTTGCGGAATGCGTATCTTGAAATAAAACACCGATAGGGTCTATTTTAAGACAAATCAAAAAAAATGGCAATCCACTATTTCGTCGGAAAGCGTTAGTTACAATTCAGGCGTTCGCCGATCTACGT
>JAISHZ010000208.1 GCA_031262285.1 Lachnospiraceae bacterium
TGCTTCTGCGCGCATTTTCACTGCTCTGGGCTCATCGGAACGCCCAGAGAGTCTAACACCCAAAACTCCCCCCGGCTCTGCGCGGTTCGTCCGGTACACATATCCCTTAAACGTAGATCGGCATAACCCACAAAACAGTGCTTGACAAGACTTTGTCCAAAGCGATAGAATGCAAACAATACAATAACCAATCGGCATTGACGAGGGTTAGTACAGATCGCGAACATCACAGAGAAGAGATCGACGGTGAGAGATCTCCATGGGAACGATAGGGAACCTGCCTCCGAGCCCCGTGCCAAACACGGCGTAACACCGGCGTTAACGGTAAGAGAAGCTGAATGTGCAAACATTAACTAGGGTGGTACCGCCGAGTCTTTCGGTCCCTTTTTGGGAGGAAAGGCTTTTTTCATTACAAAAAAAGCGAAAACCAGACAGATAGGAGGAATATGGCAGAGAAAAAAATGGTGGAAGAAATCACTTCCATGGAAGAAGATTTTGCGCAATGGTATACGGACGTGGTCAAAAAAGCACAGCTGATCGACTATACGACTGTCAAGGGATGTATGGTCATCAAACCAGCCGGATACGCAATATGGGAACTATTGCAAAAGCAACTGGATGAACGATTCAAAGCGGTAGGAACTGAAAATGTGTACCTCCCTATGTTTATCCCTGAATCTCTTTTACAAAAAGAAAAAGATCACGTGGAAGGATTTGCGCCCGAAGTAGCGTGGGTGACGCACGGCGGACTCGAACCACTGACGGAACGCCTCTGTGTACGTCCGACCTCTGAGACACTTTTTTGCGATTTCTATAAGAATGATATCCAGTCGTACCGTGATTTGCCAAGACTATACAACCAATGGTGCTCTGTAGTGCGTTGGGAGAAAGAAACACGTCCTTTCTTACGATCTCGAGAATTTTTGTGGCAAGAAGGTCATACCGCGCATGCGACCGCACAAGAAGCGGAAGAACGTACGATTCAAATGTTGAATGTTTATGAGGCTTTTTGCGAAGAAGTACTTGCCATACCGGTGATCAAAGGACAGAAGACAGAGAAAGAGAAATTTGCCGGAGCCAAAGCCACATATAGCGTGGAATCAATGATGCATGACGGCAAAGCTCTCCAATCCGCTACGAGCCACAATTTTGGCGACGGATTTGCGAAAGCATTTGGTATACAATACGTGGATAAAGATAATACCCCGAAATACGTTCATCAGACATCATGGGGACTTACTACGCGAATGATCGGTGCCTTGATTATGGTTCATGGCGATAATAATGGATTGGTGCTGCCACCGAAAGTGGCACCCATACAAGTGTGTCTCATACCTATCCAACAGAAAAAAGAAGGCGTTCTATCAAAAGTTTATGAGCTTAAAGAAATGCTTGGCAAAACAGTACGCGTTAAGGTTGACGACAGTGAGAAATCCCCGGGATGGAAATTCGCTGAAGCGGAAATGCGAGGCTATCCTCTTCGGATCGAATTAGGTCCCAGGGATTTGGCAGCAGGAACCTGCTTGCTGTGCAGACGAGACACCGGCGAAAAAATTGAGGTATCTACGCAGGAAGATGTTTTGTGTCAAAAAGTAGAAGAAGTATTGGCGCTCATGCAAACACAACTTTTGGAGAGAGCAAAAACACACCTAGCCGAGCATACCTATACCGCTGTCACATGGGATGAATTTGTCAACCTATTTGCACAGAAGAAGGGCTTTGTCAAAGCGATGTGGTGCGGGGATCGTGCTTGCGAAGAGCGCATCAAAGAGCATTTGAGCGTGACTAGCCGCAATATCCCATTTGCACAGGAACACATTTCCGATGAGTGTATCTGCTGTAAGAAACCGGCACAAAAAATGGTGTATTGGGCGAAAGCCTATTAAATAGGAGGCAACCATGAAACATCTGACATACCAATTGCAAATGCCCGGTTCAATGCCGGATACCAAGCTTGTGACATACATTCAAGACGATTCGCCGGAGTTGGCTATTCGCAAACGCCCTCTTGTACTGATATGCCCGGGCGGCGGATATGAATGGACTTCCGATCGGGAAGCGGAGAGTATGGCGTTGCAATTCTTGGCGATGGGATACCATGCGGCTGTGCTTCGCTATTCCTGCGCGCCGGTTCGATACCCGGTAGCGCTTCTGGAAGTGGCATCCGCCATGATTTTGCTCCGTGGAAACGCATCAGAATGGAATATCGAGGAGGAAAAAATCATCTTACTGGGTTGCTCGGCAGGAGGACATCTGGCAGCATCCTACGGAATGTTTTGGAAAGAAGATTTTATTGCCAATGCCATCGGACTGGAGGGACCGGATCGCGAACTATTGCGCCCCAATGGCATGATCCTCTGCTATCCCGTGATTACATCGGGTGAATTCGCACACCGCGATTCATTCGTCAATCTTTTGGGAGATCGACTGGATGAACTTTCTGATAAGATGTCTTTGGAACACCAAGTAAATGATGACACCCCGCAAGCGTTTATCTGGCATACATTTGAGGATACTTTGGTACCGGTGGAAAATTCGCTACTTTTGGTATCCGCTATGCGAAAGGCGGGGATTCCTGTGGAATTTCATTTGTTCCCCAAAGGAGGACATGGATTGTCGTTAGCAAATGAACTGACGAAACACGCGGATGGCGGAGCTATGGAAGAGCAATGTCAAGTCTGGATACCTCTTGCTTGTGCGTGGATGAAGCAATTGGTAAAGTGACAATACAAAGTACAGATAGCATCGTAAAGGACATTGAAGTGAATAGTAATCCTTGTTGTTGGGAATCGTAAGAAATACACGAATACAAACAAGGGAGCTATTATGATAAACAATAGGACAAACAAAAGATTTTTGATCACAGTATTATTTGGTATCCTTATGTTATATGCTTGCGGAAGAGAGGATTCGCCGAGACAGTATGAGACGAATCCTTCTCCATCGCAATCACAAGGGTTTATGGTGGAAAGTGAGTCAATACCGAGCGAGACGATTGGAGAAGCGGCAACAGAAGAGACCAATCCGAATCTACCACTGTGGAGCGTACAAATGGAAGCGTTACGCAAGACCATAGCAGATACGCTTGGTGACGACTACACAACAGACACATCGATCACAGAAGCACAACTGGCTGACACATATGGGATTGACAATAGTCTATGGGAAGACTATCTGGGAGAAAAGACGACGATGTCTGAAGAACCGGAGGATACCCTGATCATCGTCAAACCCAAAGAAGGAAAAGAAAAAGCGGTTCAAACAGCACTGGAACAATATCGCGCCGCTGCGTCGCATAACCAAGAATATTCAGATTTCACACAAGTTGTGACAATAGGTGAATACGTATATTATTTTCAACTTGGCAGTGATCCGGAGCAGATCAAACAAGCACTAAAAGGTGATCACGCAGGATCATAGATGCAACAAGATCACGGAAAGGAAAGGAATGCCCACAAAAGCATCCACACAGTCTACCATCGAATTAATTCATAAATATCAGATCCATTTTCGAAAAGATTTGGGTCAAAATTTCTTAATTGACGACAATATACTCAGAAAGATCGTAGAAAGCGCTGAAGTGACCAACGAAGACTATGTCCTGGAAATTGGACCCGGCATAGGCAATCTGACAAGGCACCTTGCGGAGGCGGCGAATCATGTCGCCTCTGTTGAAATAGATCCATTCCTTATTCCCATTCTAAAAGAAACGATGTCGCCCTATACCAATGTTTCGATCATACACAATAATATTTTAAAAATGGATTTGAATGACTTTTTGATGCGAGAAGCGAAAGACAGACCGGTAAAAGTCGTAGCGAACCTACCCTACTACATAACGACACCCATATTGATGGGACTACTTGAAAAAAAGGTACCCATACAATCGATCACTGTCATGATACAAGAAGAAGTCGCTAGACGAATACAATCCGCTCCTGGCACGAAAGAATATGGAGCACTTTCTCTGGCTGTCGCCTACTATGCAACACCTCACATTGTCATGACTGTCTCGCCAAACTGCTTTATCCCTCGCCCCAAAGTATCCAGCAGTGTACTACGATTAGACTGTCTAACAAAACCCAGTGTAGAAGTAACAGACGAAGACTTTTTCTTTTCCGTGATCCGAGCAGCATTCAATCAAAGAAGAAAGACCCTCTGCAATGCCCTATCCAAATCAGCCTTTATCGATATCCCCAAAGAAAAGGTAGTACAGGCACTTCAAAAAATGGAATTATCCGAAACGATTCGCGGAGAAGTCTTAACCATAAAAGAATTTGCACAACTTTCGCAATACCTCCGGGATACACTGCCTTTGAAACGTACATCGGCGAACGCTTGAATTGTAGCAAAACTGTAAAATTTTGAACAATATTTCACGTTTCGTTTTGACAGAATAACGCTAAGTATGGTAGACTGTGTAAATAACGAGGTACAAGACGCGGTAGCAAATCCGCTTAAGCGGTTTTGACAGAAGAACCTGTTTCCGTTACGAAAAAGACAAACGATATAAGGGAGCAAAGTACCGTGGATAAGTTTGAATATAAAATCAGATCCGAGGAAATCAGAACACTTATCGACAGAAGGGATTACATACAAGCCGCTCAAATTGCAGATAGGATCGATTGGCGTAGAGTAAAAAGCGTTATGATGTTGTGTCAGATCAGTGATGTGTACAAACACACAAGACGCTATGAAGAAGCAAGAGACATCCTACTCTTGGCATACGATCGACATCCCGGAGGAAGAGCGATTGTTTATTCCTTATGTGAATTATCCATCAAGATGGAAGAATTCGTACAAGCTGTGGAGTATTACAAAGAGTTTGTATTGATTGCGCCTAAGGACAGCAGCCGTTACATATTACAATACAAATTGTATGAAGCGCAGGACGTATCCTTAGAAGAACGGATAGAAGTGTTGGAGGAGTTTAAGGCAAGGGATTATCGCGAAAAATGGGCATATGAACTCGCTTATTTATATCATAGAATCGGTTTGGCATCTCGTTGCGTGGAAGAATGTGACGAGTTGATTTTGTTGTTTGGAGAAGGGAAATATGTGATTCAAGCGATGGAATTAAAAATGCTGCATGAACCATTGACACCACAACAACAACAAAAATATCAAAATCGATTTCAAGAAAGTGATGTTTGGGAAGAACCGGAATCGATTATAGATCCCATCGCGAACCCTACGCCTATTTCTCATGGGATTTCAGACAACTATACCAAATCAAATGAGTCGATTCAAGTTCAGACCATGGATGTCGGCAAATACAATACGATGAATCTGCAAAAGGAGTTAGCAGAGGGTTTAAAAGAAGTCTTAGGAGCCCCCGTCGATGTTGAACAAGATACAGATTCTTTGGATGGCGTTCAAGTCGAAGAGGTAGATGACAATACACTGATTCAAGAAGAAATGAAGAATACAGAAGTCTTTTTCACGGAAACAGACACATCGCTTGCGACTGTGGTGACACCAAAAGGTTCCATGCAGGAGATTCGTATGCCGGAGAAGGAGGACAAAGAGAAAGATCTTTCTACGCAAGTCATGGAACAGCTTTTGGAAGAACATCGCACCAACACATCCTCTTCCGGTCAACTGGACGAAGTGCTCTCGATGGAATCTGACGGACAGATCCGTTTGGTCTTACCGCAGACCAGTCAAGTTGAAAAGCAGATTACCGGACAGATTAGCATAAAAGACGTCCTTGTAGAATGGGAACGAATCAAGAAACAAAACGAAAATAAGCGACAAGAACAACTCAAACAGCATATTTTGCATGAAACCGGTCCTATGTTTACTGAATTTGAGGCTTCTGTACGAGATGGGTTATTGGAAAAGCTGGAATCCGAATCTCCTATGGAGGAGCATCCACCTATCATGAATGTTGTAGAGCAAGACCATGGTGTCGACGACAGTGATCGCACGGTGGATGAGACTACCCGCAATGAGGAATCTACTCAGACGGGGAATTTAACGGGCGATGAAGTAATCTATGCATGGAGAAATCCGTCAAAACGGGTCATTCCGGTAGGTTATGAAACCGGGACGATTCAATATGAAGATTTGGAGATTTTGAACAATGTAGCCGGTCAAAATACAGAACATTTGCACATAACAAATCCAGTCGAGCAGACACTTCCGAACAATCGCGTTGAGGAAGACATTCAGATTCAGAAACTCGATAAGAATGCAAATACGCGACAAACAAAAGAAGCAACAAAAACCGGTGAGTCGAAACAAACCCAAAAAGGGAAGCAAACCGAAGATACGAATCAAGTCCAGGGAGCGAAACAAGCCAAGGAAGCGAAACAAGCCAAGGGAAGGAAACAAGCCCGGGGAGTGAATCAAACCGAGGATGCGAAGCAGATCGAGGCAACGGATCAATTTGAGGCAACGGATCAAATCGAGGAAACAGATCAAATCAAGGCAACGGATCAAATCGAGGAAACAGATCAAATCGAGGCAACGGATCAAATCGAGGAAATGGATCCAACAGAGGATTGGGATCGAATCGAGGAATACGAACAAGAGGAAGGATTTGATCTAGAGGAAGATTGGAATCTAGCTGATGAAGGTGAGCTAGAGGAAGAATTGATTCAAGAAGATCCGGAGAAAGAGTCCGAACAAGAAGATGGCGCACAAATAGATATAGATGATACAACCCTTGATTCGAACAAGAATACGAAGAAGAGCAAAGTTCGTAGCTTGACCAATGAAGAGAAAGAGACATTTTCCTCCTTTATTCAAAGAAAATCGGTCAGAAAACAACTGGTTAATGTCATCGACCGAATGAGTCTGACCGCTAATGAAGGGAATGTAATCGTATTCGCAGAAGAGGGACTTGATACGGTTACCTTGGAGAAGAAACTTGCGATTCATTATCAGAAGAAAAACGACGTACAAGGCGCTAAAATCGCGGTGATTACGGGACCTGCCTTGAACAAACAAGATATCCCGAAACTTTGCGAAAAAATGAAAAACGGAGCATTAATCATTCAAAAAGCAGCCAAATTGAGTGATTACATCGTTTCGGAAATAGAACGCGTGTTGCGTGAAAATACGGTACAAATTTTGCTGTTCTTAGAAGATAAACCCAAGGCTATGGAACAGTTTATCAAGAAGCATGAACAATTTTGTGCATATTTCCCTGCTAGATTGTCGATTGACGCGATGAGTAATGATAAATTAGTTTCCTATGGGCGACAATATGCCAGAGAATTGGAGTATAGTATCGGTGAATTGGGGATATTAGCACTACATACTCGCATTGAAGAGCGACAAACGAGTGAACACATCGTCACTGCCATGGAAGTAAAGTCGATTGTGGACGAGGCAATCCACAAGGTTAACCGCAAGACACCGAAACATTTCTTTGATATTTTACTCGCAAAGAGATATGATCATGAGGATATGGTGATTTTGGGAGAGAAAGATTTCCTTTTAAGAAAGTAAATGTGAATAGAAAGCAGGATGGATGCATAGAGACAAGGTTTTTATTTCCAAAGACGACAGATATTTATTTGGACGCGGAACGCACTATGAAATTTATCGGAAACTGGGCGCGCATCTGTCGCAGGAAAAGGATGCAGAGGGCGTATTCTTTGCGGTTTGGGCACCAAACGCGCAGGCGGTGAGTGTCGTCGGTTCTTTTAACGATTGGGAACCAACCGCTCATCCGATGTATAAGTTGGGCGAAGAAGGGATTTGGAGTCTTTTTGTCCCCCTTATTGGGGAAGGAGAGATGTACAAATATTGGATTACCACCCAAGATGGCAGGTATTTATACAAAGCAGACCCCTATGCAAACTTCGCTGAAGTTCGTCCGGGTACCGCCTCAGTCGTGACAGATCTGTCCGGATTTCTATGGCAAGATCAAAAATGGGTGCAACGACGAGCAAAGTCAGATCCGAAACGCGAACCGATGGCTATTTATGAGTGCCACATCGGTTCTTTCATGAAACATCCGGATGGTACCGAGGATGGCTTTTATACTTACTGTGATTTTGCGGAACGTATTATACCATACCTTAAATCAATGGGATATACGCATATCGAGTTGATGGGAATTGCAGAACACCCCTATGACGGTTCATGGGGTTACCAGGTTACGGGGTATTATGCGCCGACTTCTCGTTACGGTTCCCCGAAAGAGTTTATGAGTCTCATCAATGAACTACACAAAGCGGGAATCGGTGTAATCTTGGACTGGGTACCGGCGCATTTTGCGACCGACGCGCATGGTCTTGCAAAGTTCGACGGTCAATGTATTTTTGAACATCCGGATCCAAGATTAGGGGAGCATCCGGATTGGGGAACCAAAATATTCAATTATGGGAAGACGGAAGTACAGAATTTCTTGATTGCCAATATTTTGTATTGGGCAGAGGCATTCCATATCGACGGTATCAGAGCGGATGCCGTAGCCTCCATGTTATATTTAGATTATGGTAAGAAGGAAGGGCAATGGTTGCCCAATCGCTTTGGCGACAATGAAAATCTGGAAGCGATCGAGTTTTTCCGACACCTTAATACGGTGGTAAAAGGTATTTATCCCGGCTTTTTGACGATTGCAGAGGAATCCACCGCATGGCCGGCTGTTACCGGAGAGTTGGACGATCCGAAAGCATTGGGATTTAGCTTTAAGTGGAATATGGGATGGATGCATGATTTCTGTGAATATATGAAATTGGATCCTTATTTTCGAAAGGGAAGCCATTGGTCTATGACCTTTGCGATGTCCTACAATGAAAGTGAAAACTATATTTTACCTCTTTCTCATGATGAAGTGGTTCATCTGAAATGTTCTATGCTCAACAAAATGCCGGGTTTGGAAGGGGATAAGTTCGCAAATTTAAGAGTAGGGTATACGTTTATGTTCGGGCACTCCGGTAAGAAGTTGCTTTTCATGGGGCAGGATTTTGGACAGAAACGCGAATGGAGCGAAGCCAGAGAATTGGACTGGTTTTTGTTGAAGGAAGCTGCTCACGCTCAAATGCACGATTATGTGAAAGAACTGTTACACATTTATCGGAAACATCCCTGTTTATATGAGGAAGACAACAATTGGAGCGGATTTGAATGGATGAATGCAGATGATAAGGAGCGAAGCACATTTGCATTTGTACGAAAGAATACCGCTGATACTGCAGGGTTATTATTTGTCTTGAATATGACACCGATGTTATGGAAAGAGTATCAAGTCGGTGTTCCGAATAAGAAGAAATACAAACTTATTTTAAACAGTGATCATGAACGCTTTGGCGGGAATGGGATTGTCGTACCGGAAATCTTGACTGCGCAAGCGGAACCTTATCACTATCAGAAGTATTCGATTACCTTTGATTTGCCACCTTTCGGGGGATTGATCTTTTCATATTAAGTTTTTCGATAGAAACACCGAAATAAGGAACAATACTGAGTGTACCGTTTACGCTTCGCAATGACTATTCGCAAAGCGTTAAAGCAAACTCAGAATACTTGTTCCTTATTTTTTATTGCATCATCGGACGAAGGAGCGAATTGGTATGCGGATACAGTTTGGAACGGAAGGGAATGTGGGAATAGCGACGCAGGGTTCTTCGAAAGAGGTGACTTGGGATACTGTGACTGATTCACGTCAAATAGCAGATGAGACATTTCAAAAAAGCGACTATACCTATGCGGTTCTCGAGGAAGGGTCATTTGCCAAGCCCAAGTGGCGAGAGGAAGCGACGACGGAAGATGCGAAGGTGAGACAAGACTACATGACACTTGCGTCACATATGCTATCGAAAGAAGATTATGCGCAGCTGCAAGAAGAAGGATTTCAGTTTGAGGATTTGAATCAAAAAGAAGCGGTGACGATTCTGGATCAGATCAAAACGGTCCTTTTGCGTTCCGGGAAAGAGATACAGGGTTTCACCGATCAAATCGATCTGGAAACGATTCAAAAAGCAGTAGGAGATGAAGCGTTAGGGCGTAGTTTGGTAAAAAATAGCGTAAAAGCGGATATTCCAATCACGCAAGTGAATACGCAAGAAATTCTTTCTGCAGTCGATACTGCACTATCTTTGACCACGCCGACTCCGGAAGAGTATCGCTATATGGTCGCAGGCAAGATGGAACCAACGATTCACCAGTTTACCTTGGCGCAAAACAGCGGCGCGACACAAAAAGCAGTCGCACACTCTTTTGATCGAAACCCAAGGAATGCTATTGATTTTTATTATAAAGAAGATCGCGGATATCTGCAAAAAGGCGGCGGGACCTCTTCTTGGGAAGGGATGGAAGCGGCATTACAAAAGACCATCGAAAGTTTTGGAAAGAAGGCTACCCCGGAATTGATCGAAGATGCTTCTTTTCTCGTGGAACACAAGATCGCTTTGACAAAGGACCATCTAGAAAGCTATGAAAATCTTCGCTCGGTTACTTTTCCGATCCCATTGGAAGATGCCATGCGAGCAGCGTGTGTTGCGGTTGGAAGCGGCAAGTCACCGTTACAGGGAGATTTGCGACAAACAGAGACTATTTACAAACAAGCAGCGCTCATTCTTGACCATTATACAAGTATAGATCCGCAAAAAGAAGCACACGATTTACAGGGAAGGCTGCTGTCCCATAGGCAATTAGAAGAAATTCGTCTTTCGATGACAGCGCAAGTGAATGTAAGATTGATTCGTAGCGGATTTGCGCTTGAGACGGCTTCCATAGAGGAAACCATAGAAGCTCTGAAAGAAGCGGAGCAACAAGTAGCGAACATCTATTTTCCCGATCAAGATGCGGTGGCGGCGGTAGAAGAGTATCGTCAATACCGCGATGTCACACACAAATTTGCCATGATGCCGATGTTACCATCAGATATTGTGGTGCCTTATGCGCAATCTCACGCAAAGCAAACTGTCGGCGACTTTTACGAAACAGGATTGGCGCGTCAGATTCAGTATGAAAAAGCGGGGTTGGAGTATGAAAAGTTGATGACGCAACCAACAAAAGAATATGGAGATAGTATTCAGAAAGCAGTTCAAAATGCAGAGTCTCTTCTTCTTGAACTTGGGGTTGAGGTCACTGCTGTGAATCAAAAGACTGTTAGGATCATGGGATATCAGCAGTTACCGATTACCCCGGATCATTTTCAATTTGTGAAAGACAATTTGGTACAATGTGAACGAGTGATTGCGCAAATGACCCCGGCAGCTACCTTACAAATGATACGAGATGGGATTCATCCCTTAGAGCAGACCATGGAACAGTTGGATGCTTACTTAAGCGAACAAAATCAAGATTTTGAGACTGTTTCACAAGACTATGCGCAATTTCTATATGGATTAGAACATCACCATCAGATTAGTGCAGAAGAACGCACGGCATACATCGGAGTATATCGATTGCTCCATCAAGTTCAAAAAAACGACAGCGCTTTGATTGGACGAGTTTTAGAAGCTGGGCAGCAGGTGGATTTTCGCAATTTGTTGACAGCAATGCGTAGTCATAAAAATCGGATAGATGTACGTGTGGATGATTACTTCGCCGGTACGCAATCACCGCAAGAGACCGGATCCATCACGGAACAAATAGCGCAAGGGTATCGCCGGGCATACGACGAAGCAGCATTGGCACAGATCAGAGAAGTCGCGGCGACTCCGGATGAGGTATTTACGCTTCTTAGCAGAGCGAACATACCCATCACAAGTTCTTATCTTTTCGCAGCACAAGAACTTTTCAAAAACAGCACCAAATATGCCGCACAAATTGACAGCATTCAAGATGTATCCGATGAATTTCCAAACATGGAGACACAGGAAGATTTTGAGACAAGCTACAGCGAATCCTTGGAAGCTTCCTTAACCCGGACACGGCAAAGATTGGTCGATCCTAGAGATATGCGATTGCAGGAATTACAAGAAATGCGACTTTTTTATAAGCAGGTACAAATCACGAAAGCGCTTATGCACGCACAGGAATATTATGTACCCATAGAACTGGATGCACAAAATGTTCTGGTTCGAATATCCCTACAACCGGATACAGCGCAAAGCGGGAAAGTATCGGTATCAATGCGCATGGGAGAGGATGAGGAAGACACAGTAGAAGCGCAAATAACAGTGCAAGACGGAGTAATTAACGGATATTTTGCCGGTAAATCTGACCATATGCTTACGAATCTACGAGCGGCAGCCGATATATTTGCTGACAATGCAACACCTCATTGGTTAATTGGTAGTTTGTATGTATTGCAAGGGACGGGAAAAATGATACCGACCATAGAGTCAAGAGAGTCAAGTAAAGATACGAAACCGTCAAATCAAGACCTTTTTCGAATCTCTAAGCAAATTATGAAGGCAATGACATCAATTATCAACACACACCACATTACGCGAAGGGAGTAAGCTATTGAGAATCGCATATAACGCCTCGGCAGTTTTTACGAAAAACGCACTGGCATCAAACAATGATCTGATGGCAAAATCGATGGAAAGGCTTTCTTCCGGATTAAAAATAAATCACGCCAAAGACAATCCATCCGGTCTTGCCATGGCGAAACGAATGAACGCGCAGCTCTCTCGTACGGCTGTATCCATCCAGAACGCCAGTGATGGAATCTCCGTCATCGAAACAGCGGACGGTGCGCTGGCGGAGATCAACAATATGCTTGCTCGTATGCGTGAACTGGCAGTGCAAGCGGCAAATGATACCTTGACAGAAGAAGACAAGGCGACAGCGCAGGCGGAGGTCAGTCAACTCAAAGAAGAAATCACTGCTTTGGCAAACAATACCCAATTTAATGGACAGCCATTGTTGAACGGTGAATTTGAGGCAAAAGGATATACCAATACCGAGGGACTTCAAGTTCAATCTTACAGTTCTGAGGTAGAGAGAAAGACATACACGATTCAAAGTCTCACGGTCAGAGAAGAAACGGACGAGAACGGTGTTCCAACCGGATATCAAACAGTCGATCCGGATTCTGTTTCATTAGGAGCGGAGTTCCCCCCTTCTGTTACGTGTGATCGCATACAAGACGGACTGCTGACATTAAAAGGAGAGAATGGATTTGAAATGCAGTTCGATGTCAATGGACTTAGTACCGGAAGTCATACCGGGATAGAAGCCAATATTACCGGCATCGGTGCGATGCGTATGCAGATCGGACCTAGAGAGGGACAGGTGATCGAATTGGATATCCCTCAGATTTCACTTCGAAATCTGGCGATCGAAAAATTGGATATTTCCACAAAGGAAGGTGCTTCCAAAGGCATTGGCAGAATCGATCAAGCTGTAACCTATCTGACCAAAGTCAGAAGTAAACTTGGCGCTTATCAGAACCGAATGGAAGCAACCGCTTCAAGTTTGGAAATCACACAAGAGAATTTGACCGGTGCATATTCCCGCATTATGGACGTAGATATGGCGGAAGAAATGACACGATATACGACATATCAAGTGTTGACACAGGCAGGTACTTCAATGTTGGCGCAAGCAAACGAAAGTCCTTCCTCTGTGTTACAATTGCTGCAATAAAGGGTTTGCATATTTATTCCCGTCTGCGTGCCAACGGCACGCGTATCAATCAAAGCGTTTGAAAGTTCCTTTACTTTCAAACTTGTGCTATCTGCAGGTTTTAGCCCGCGCAAAGGATTGTAACCGCCAAATCGCAATGCAATGATAGTATTGTCGAAGTATGCGAGGTGTTGCTATGAACGCCTTAGGCACGAAATAGATTTGAATCATTAAGGTTTACGGAAAGGAGTTACAGATGAGTGAGGAACAGAAACAAGAATTTACCTTACGAATAGCACAGGCAAACAGCACTGCTTTAGTGGTAATTCTTTATGATATGATATTGTCTTATCTGGCTGATGCCAAAGAGCATTGTCTGCGTGCTGATGATATCTTGTTTTCTGAAGACCTTCGGAAAGCCAGAGGTTGTATTCAAGAATTAATCGCATCTTTAAATGGAGAATACGAAGTGGCAGACAATCTCAAACATCTGTATTGGTTTGCGATCAGACGGTTGGCGCAGTGTCAGTATCAACACGACGCAGGGCTTTTGAAACAATTGAACAGTATGTTTACCTCACTGCGGGACGCGTATGCGACGGTTGCAAAAGAAGATGATCGCCTGCCGGTCATGGATCATTCCCAAACCATTTATGCCGGGTTGACTTACGGTAGAAATCAACTAACTGAAAACGTGACTGATTCTGGTACGAATCGCGGTTTTTGTGTGTGAAGGACTATGCGTCACAACACTTTCCTGTGCATATTGATCAAGCAAATACCGATACCGTTTTTGTAGCGCGTTAATTTGATAAATATAACTATCAATCATATCAACATCAATTGCATGATCAAAACCTGCTTCCGCTATTTCCAAAGCGAGGCGGGTTTTTTTGATATCGTCTTGTAAGGAAGGAGTGGTCAAATCTTCTTCCGGTGGTTCCGGCATAGGATAATTTTGATGATAAAAAAGTTTCATAGGGTTCCCTCCTAAGTTGTGCTGTTTGATTTGTTAGAGTATAGACAATGAGAATGAAATATATTCCATATCTATGTATAAAAAAAGAAAAATATACATGTCCTGTTCATGAATCTTTTCGAATAAGTGATGAGGAATGATCATACCTTGTACTACAGAACAAAACGTTACGATTCATACACGATATTCATAGCGATTTGACGCTTGAGACCCTTTGCGCGGGATACAACCCTATGAATCGTAACAACAAAACTGATTTTATGTAGAAAGGCATCTATGAAAGAAATAGGAATCGTTGCGATTATCGCGTTATGTTTTATTTTGTTATTGGTTGGTGCGTTAAAGAAACGCGTAGAGTGGTTGCTTAATCTGATTGTTAGAGGGGTGATTGGCATTATTGCAATCTATTTTATCAATGTGGCATTTACGAGAATGGGGATTGCACTCAATATTGGCTTGAATCCAATGACAGTATTGACAGCCGCAATCCTTGGATTTCCTGGGCTTGCTGCTCTTTATGGTCTGGGATTCTATCTTCTTTTGTGAATAGTCACGAAAATGAGGAAAATCAAAAAAAGAGATAGACATTTCGAAACAGAGGAGATATAATCACATCAGTTCCAAACCATCATTTACATCGGGATTCCCCGAAAGACGAATCATTCGTCCGGTAGTGATCAACGCAATTAATCTTATTTTATTCCCCACCAAAAAAGTATTTAAAGGAGATGATTTTTTTGTATGTTCTTGTCTCAGTATTATTCCTGGTCTGTTTTTTTGACTATCGTCATCGAAAAATCCCCAATTCTCTAATCATTTTGCTATTTCTGTCCGGTGTAATACAAAGTTACCTTTTTGCGCGGACAGCACAATCTGTTGTTTTCTATTTACTCAAATGCATCTTGGTTTTAATAGGAACCTATCCATTGTTTCGAATAGGTACATTGGGTGCAGGAGATAGTAAACTTTTCGCTGTTTCATTCGCATACCTGCCACTCAAAGAAGGGATTCTTTTTCTCATTGTATCCTTTGGTATCGCGGCGATATTTTCTATCTTGAAGATCATCATTGCTCAAAACGGCAGAGAAAGACTCTATTACCTTGTTTCCTATGTGAGTGAAGTCATCAGAAGTGGTCAGTGGAGCCTTTATATCCAGAATGAAAAATCGGATAAAAGCGCAACAGTATGCCTTTCCGGACCGGTATTTCTAAGTATTTTGTTACACATGGGAAACGTCTATTAATCTTTCTTTACATCGCATTTACGTTCCATACGATTCAAACGAGTTCATCAGAAAGGAGATTGTATTTTGGATTCGCAAAAAAAAGATACATTGGTTTTGTGCGATCATGAGGCGGATTATGTGACACAGATGGCACAATACATGAAAGCTCATCAAGAGATACCATTCGACATTCGTACCTATACGAATGTGAAAGCACTGCTGGAAGCAGGAAAAGAAGAGGAATTTGATTTGCTGATCGTTGCGGAAAACGCATATTCCGAAGAAGTCAATCATTTGAGTGCGAAACAGACTATTTTACTCAATGAAAGTGGAAAAATAGGAGAGAATACGCTCATAAATGTTGATAAATATCAAAGAGCGGATACTGTTTGTCGAGAAATCTATGCAGCCTATCTGGAAGCACAAAAAGATGGGATGGTACGTCGATTAACAATACCCAAAACACAGAAAAATGAAATTCAAATCATCGGGATGTATTCCCCTATCAGACGATGTCTCCAGACTTCATTTGCCTTGACGCTAGGGCAAATGTTAGCGCAAAAACACAAGACGATCTATCTCAATTTTGAGCATTACGCCGGGATTACCGAGATTTTGCCGGATATACAGACCAAAGATCTGTCGGATCTTCTCTATATCATGAATACGGGAGAAGACAAATTTCGACTATGGATGCCGATGATCGTAAAGCAAAAAGGAGAGCTTCATTATATTCCGCCGATGAGAGCAGGAGATAGTTTACAAAGTGTTACAGCGCAGGAATGGATTCATTTCATCATGCGAATCAGCGCTATCGGTGAATATGAGTATATTATTTTAGACTTAACAGAAAATATGCAAGGTCTCTATGATATTCTAAGGTTCTGCAAGATGATCTTTACGCTAACGAAAGATGACCCTATTGCGCAGAGCAAAATAGTACAATATGAACACATCTTACAATTTTTTCAATATGAGGATGTTCTGAACAAAACACATCGCCTTCATCTTCCCTTATTCCATCATCTTCCTGAACAAATCGAACAATACACCAAAAGTGAACTTGCAAACTATATACGCAGTATTCTGAAAGAACTGGAGCTGTTATGAAATCAAATCAAGAGTACTTTTTAAGATTGCGAAGACAGGTTCTCGATAAGATCACCTATGAAAAAGAGCTGACAGATCAAGAGGTCGCGGATCGGATTGATGAATGTATGATGGAAGATCTGAATCTACGTACACAAAGTATTGCCGTAAAACGTGCGCTACGCAAAGAACTATTCAATTCGCTCAGAAGGCTGGACATCCTTCAGAAATATGTAGAAGATCCAAGTATAACGGAGATCATGGTACATGGTAAAGAACGAATTTTTGTGGAAAGGCAAGGGAAATTGTGCCGCGTGGAGGAACACTTTGAATCGGAAGAGAAACTCCAAGACATTATCCAACAGATTGTAGCGGGTTGTAATCGTGTTGTGAATGAAGCGTCGCCTATCGTAGACGCACGATTGGAAAACGGAGCGCGTGTGAATGTTGTTATGCGACCGATTGCGTTAAATGGTCCTATCGTCACCATTCGGCGATTTCCGGACAAACCGATCACGATGGACGGTTTGCTCAAAATCGGAGCACTCAGTAAAGAAGTTGCTCAGTTACTTAGAGTGTTGGTGGTAGCGAAATACAATATTTTTATCAGCGGGGGCACGGGAAGCGGTAAGACGACCTTATTGAATGTCTTATCCGGTTTTATCCCGAAAGATGAACGCGTCATTACCATAGAAGATAGTGCGGAATTGCAACTACAAGGGTTGGAAAATCTGGTTCGACTGGAAACACGCAACAAAAATGCAGAAGGATGCCGCGAAATAACGATTCGAGAATTGATCAAGACTTCTTTACGTATGCGACCGGACAGAATCGTGGTAGGGGAAGTACGAGGAGCGGAAGCGGTGGATATGTTGCAATGCTACAATACCGGTCATGATGGTTCCCTTTCCACGGGGCATGCCAACAGCAGCAAAGATATGCTCTCCCGTTTGGAAAATATGGTGTTAATGGGATTGGATATACCGCTACAAGCAATCAGACAACAGATTGCTTCCGGTATCAATGTCATCGTACACCTTGGTAGGTTGCGTGACAAAAGTAGAAAAATTCTTGAAATCGTTGAAATCATCGGAATGGAGGGCGAGCGGATCGTACTCAATCCATTATATAGTTTTCAAGAGACAGGGATCGATTCACAGGGACACGTGATAGGGAGTCTGATGAAAAGAGGTGATATTATACATGTTCAAAAACTGGAAGCAGCAGGACTCGAGCAAGAAGCGCGATTATGGGCAGTATGAATGGACCCTATTCGAAGTCTGCTTAGAAGGTGTCAAAATACTTGGTATCGCCGCTTTGTTTGCGTACTTCTTCTATGACAGCGTGTTTGCCTTTCCTTTGATGTGTATTCCGGGATTCTGGTATCTACGCAAACGTAAAAAAGAAAAGATACGAAACCGCAAAAGAGAATTGGTAAGGCAATTTAAAGAATGTATGTTGTCTGTGTCTGCTTCTTTACAAGCCGGGTATGCCGTCGAAAATGCTTTTTTAGAAAGCACACAAGATATGCAAATGCTGTTTGGAAAGCAATCTTTGATCGTTTGGGAGCTGCAAATCATTCGGCAAGGCTTGATTCTTCATACAAGTTTGGAGATCCTCATCGATGATTTTGGAAAAAGAAGTCATGCGGACGAAATCAAAGAATTCGCTGAAGTATTCTTAATCGCGAAACGTGGTGGCGGAAATGTGAACGAGGTGATCGTACAATGTGCGCAACTGATCCATCAGAAAGTAGAGTCGGATGAAGCGATTCAAACCATGCTCTCTTCAAGAAAGTTCGAGCAAAATATCATGAATGTCATGCCATTTATCATTTTGTTTTATTTGGAAAGTACAAACAAAGGGTATTTCGATGATTTATATCATTCCGTTACAGGGGTTGCGATTATGAGCGTTTGTTTGATGGTGTATTGTAGTGCATATCTACTATCAAGCAAAATACTCAATCAAATCTAGCTAAGACATAAGCGATGATATGTTAGTATATATAAATTTTATGTTATTGATTCGCTGAATCACAGTAATACTTTCAAAAATCTTAGTGGAAACATAAAGGTAAATAACGATTATGCTAGAGAAGAGATAAATTAACACGGTAATTGTGAATCAAAGAAAGGAATATTATGTTATTCGCGGTGATTGGAATTGGAGTCGGGTTTCTTACATTAGCGATACTGGCACGGAAAGAACCCATTCAAAAAGAAAAAGGAAAATATCCGGTTGCTTTCCTGAAAATGGCTTCTTTTCTTTATCGTAAGACCAAGCTGCGGTCATTACAACCCAAAGAGGTGGAAAAGTGCTTATCACTTCTTCATCCCGGTGAGTCATTATCGGATGTACGTACAGAGTTTTACATTCGTAAAATTGCACTTAGCCTACTTTTACTCTTTGTGGGTACTTTGTTTGCGATTCTCGTAAAGGTACAAGCAGAACAGTCGCGTATTTTGACACAGGAAAATACACTGATCAGACAAGAATATGGAGATGGGAAAAAGAAACTGACACTAAAAGCACATATAGGAGAAGATTATGCCGAAGAGTGGAAAGTTATCCTACCGATCAAAGAGTATACGGAACAAGAGGCAGAAGAAGCGGTCGCGGTATTTTGGAGTATATTGTGCAATGAAATACTGGCAAGCAATGAAAGCATTCAAGAAGTCAATAAGGATTTGAACTTGGTAACACAAATAGAAGGTTATCCATTCTATGTAAAATGGACAAGCAGCAGAAGCGATTTAATCCAAAATGATGGGAAACTAAAACCCATCACACAGATACAAACGGTTTTGCTGACGGCGCATATTACATATGAACCTCCCACAGAAGAGATCATTCAATCCGATATCGAGAAAGAACCACGAAATGGGGATTCCCAATCTGAACTTGTTCTTGCAAGTTGGGAATATGAACTATCAATTACTGTGTGTCCTCCTTTTTATTCACAAGAAGAGCAACTTTCTCATCAACTGTATGAATCCATAATTTCTTCTGAGAAAGACACCGCACAACAAAGAGAATGGGAATTACCTTCCGTGTTGGAAGACCAAAAAATCGTATGGGAAGAAATTCCTGAGGATGACAGTTACCTGTTTATGGGAATTGCAATCATCGTAGCGGGCTGCGTTTATTTTTTATCGGACAAAGATTTACAGAAAAAGATAAAAGTACGCGCTCAATGCTTAAAAGATACTTACCCTCAGATTGTCAATAAATTAGTGATGTATTTAAGCGCCGGAATGACGATACGAAGCGCTTACATCAAAATAGCGCAAGATTATCAAGCCCAAAAAGAGCAAAGTCAAGTTGTTCATCCGGCATATGAGGAAATGGTTTACACCTACCATGAGATTATGACGGGAACGCCGGAGGCAAAAGCATATGAACATTTTGGCAGGCGCAGTGGTTTGCCCGAATATGTCAAGCTTTCAGCTCTTTTAGCACAGAATGTAAAGAAAGGAAATAGCTCTTTGCTGGCTAGATTAAAAGAAGAAGCAATGGGTTCTATGGAAGAACGCTTTCATCGGCGAACAAAGTTGGGAGAAGAAGCGACGACCAAACTTCTTTTACCAATGATGATGATGTTGGGTATCGTGATGTTATTGGTGATGATTCCTGCGTTTACTTCTTTGAACGGATAAAATACGAAAGGTTAGAACCCTTTCGCGATCTTTAAGCAGCATTGCACACTTAAACGCTGTCGATGTGTAATGGTCGTACACTATGGAAGTAACAATTGTCAGAACAAAGAAACAGTAAGTTTGAACCCTGTTCAGAGCAGGAGAAAGGAAACAACAATGTTAAAGAATTGGAAGCAATTTCTTCGTGAAGAAGATGGGATGGGTACTGTCGAAATCATTTTGATTATTGTGGTGCTGATTGGGATAGTCATTATTTTCAAGCAACAGATCACAGCGCTGGTTGAAAATATCTTTGAAAAAATAACAAAACAATCAGATCGCGTTTAAAGAAGGGAGAATTTCAGATTGTGTACACCTACAGCATCGATGAAAGAGGTCGGATTTCAAAATGCATATTTAACGATTTATTGTTCTTTGGTGTTGGCAGTATTGTTGTCTTTTTGCATGGTTCTGATAGAAGGTGTTCGTCGTAGTACCATACGGCTCGAAGCGGAATGTGTTATGGATATCGGAATGAATAGTATTTTGGCGGAATATCATCGAGAACTTTTCGAACAGTACAATCTGTTTTATATTGATACCTCCTATGGAAGTAAAGAACCTTCGTATCAAAATACTGCCACACATCTCCAACACTATCTGAATCAAAACTTTGAGGTAGAGGATGTTTTCTTATCGAATTGGATGTATAGAGACTTCTTTCGGATTTCTATGTCAGATGTCAGTTTGACGCAGGTTGCAGTCGCGTCAGATGGGTTTGGAAATAACGTCCGTAAACAAGCAATCGCAGCGATTCAAGATGATATCGGAATCTCTTATTTGCAAGAATTACAGAATCGGTTACAGACAGTTTCTGAATATGAGCTGACCACTCAAGATTTGCGAATACAAAAAGAGAGTGTTGATCAGCAAATTCAAAGTCATGACGGAGAATTGATACCGATTTCAGAGGATGAGTGGGAAGAGGTAGATATTTACAATCCGACCGACAAACTAGATCAAAAAAGAGCAACAGGGATTTTGAATTTAGTATTGAAAAAAGGAGAAATGGTATCCGCTCAAACAGTAGATCTGTCTGTTTTGGCTTCCAAACGAGAGCAGCGCGGAGAGCTTCATCAAGGGAATGCAGATGTGTACGAAACGGATGGCATCCTGGAGAAACTACAATTTATCGAGTATCTAGTCAAGTATTGCGGTAAATATAGACAGACACAAGCAAAGGATCGGCTGCAATACCAAATTGAATATTTAATCACCGGCAAATCATCGGATAGTGAAAATTTAAAAGGAGTGGTGCATCGAATCAGTGCGATGCGCGAAGCTGCCAACGCTGTTTATCTGTTTGCAGATCCAGAAAAAAGTTTAGAAGCAGAGATCTTAGCGATCACATTGGCTAGCGCCATGCTGCTACCACAGATTGCTCCCTTGTTGAAAACTACGATTTTGCTTGCGTGGGCGTATGCGGAAAGTCTTTATGATGTGAAAGTATTGCTTTCAGGGGGAAAAATCCCTATTTTGAAAACAGATGATACTTGGCACTATGGGCTGAACAGTATTTACGGTAACATGGATGATCAACCGGAAACAGAAACATCCGGATTGGCATATGAGGACTATCTTCGCATTTTATTAGCGCTTGTCGGGGATCGTACTTTGAATTATCGCTTTTTAGATCTGATCGAAATGGATATGAGAGCAACACCGGGGAATGAAAGATTTCGTATAGATGGCTGTATTGATCTGGTAGAAGCAACGGCAACGATCAACAGTGAATATGGATATACCTTTACAATTACTCGAAAAAAGAAGTATTTGTTTGATTTGTAAAATGCGCGTCATTGACACGCATGAGGTATCTTGATGTT
>JAISHZ010000223.1 GCA_031262285.1 Lachnospiraceae bacterium
CTACTCGAAGCCACAGACGCCATTCCGAAAACAAGCGATTCTGTGACGGGAACCGATGATACTCCGGCAGAAAGTGGCGACATCCTATTGGAAACAGGCGATGCTAGAGCAAAAGGTGGCGGTATACTATTGGAAACAGGCGATTCTCTGGCAGAAAGCAACAGTCTCTTGTTTGAAATTAGCAACCCCCTTGCGAGAACCGGCGAAACTCTCACAGAAATCAGCAATCGTATCCCCATAATCAATGATCACATCCCGGAGGCTAGGGATATTTTACCTGTTTCTACGAGCTACCGCGAAGATAAAATCAATGAATATACACTTACTAGCAAACGACACAAGCGTAACTATCTCAATTCAAAGTTTGATGCTGGTGTATAGATAAATGCAAATCCCTATACTAGTATAAAAGTTTTCAATTATCTTTATGTTTCCACTCAAAACGCTTGAGAGTATTACTGTGATCCGGTCAATTCATAACATGAAGTAAATAAATTCCTTTGCACTAGAAACTATGTCGATTGTTAAATGAAGCTATGACCTTGATGTAGCGTGGACGCTAGTTGGTGATCAGATCGACGATATGATCTCCTCGAATCACGATATATGTGGGAGCGTAATAGGAGCGAATACAATGAACGACACCTCTTATCTTGATCGACCGCGTATCCTGCTTGTCGAAGATGACACAATGATCGCTTCCGGGCTTATCTATGCTTTAGAAAGCGAAGGATACGCCATCACCCATGCTGCCAACATCATAGCAGCACTGACTGCTATTCAAGCGGAGAGATTCGACCTTGCCATCTTGGATGTGGGTTTACCGGACGGAAATGGATTTGACCTACACAAAAAAATCACGTCCGCCAATCCGAACGAAGAACCTGCCGTGATTTTTTTGACCGTCGTAGACGATGAAGGCAATATCGTCAAGGCGCTAGATAGCGGCGCACAAGATTATATTACAAAACCGTTCCGACTCCGTGAACTCTTAGCGCGGGTCAAAGTCGTTCTACGTCGCCGCAACAGCGGCAACGATACCATAAGCCTTGGCAAAATCAACATTCACACCACAGAGGGCAAAGCCTATCTAAATGGCGCTTCGCTAAATCTTACAGCCCTTGAATACCGCCTACTACTGATATTTGCAAATAATCAAGGTCGCATTCTTTCTCGCACTGCGATCCTTGATCAACTCTGGGATCACGCTGGCAACTTTGTTGAAGACAACACACTGACGGTCTACATCAAACGACTTCGCGAAAAGATAGGCGATGCGGCAAATATCGAAACAATTCGCGCGATGGGATATAAAGCGCAATAACACCCTAAGCACCCATACCAGTACGGTTCGTCCAAGATGCAGTGGCTTTGAAACGTAGATCGGCTAACGCGTGAATCGTAATTATGAAATTGCAGTTTACGTATATATATTGACATCGTATATACAGTATGTTTCAATAGGTATATATGGAGGTGATTTTTATGGCACAAAAAATAGTAAACATTCGCATGGACGAGGATTTAAAAACAAAATTCGAGCAATTCTGCAAAGCCACCGGCATGAATATATCCGTTGCCATTAATATGTTCGTGGCAAAAGTCGTAAGTGAACAGCGCATTCCTTTTGAAATTTCCATCGACCCTTTTTATAGTACAGTGAATCAAAAACGTCTGGAAGAGGCAATGTTGCGCTTAAATAAAGGAAAAGGCGAAGAGCATCAGCTCATTGAGGTAGAGTAATGCGCTTAATATGGGATGAAGAAGCTTGGAACGACTATTTGTATTGGCAAACGCAAGATAAGAAAACGCATAAGCGGATCAACCAATTAGTAAAGGACTGCCAAAGAAACGGATACAATGGAATCGGAAAACCGGAAATGCTCACCGGTAATCTATCTAGCTATTGTAGCAAGCGAATTGACGAGAAAAACCGTCTTGTGTTTCGGATATCTGAAATAGGAATCGAAATATTACAATGTGGTTCGCATTATAGAGACAAGTAACTGAAAAATGAGATCGTACTGTTTATGAATCAAACAAAAAAGGAAATCGCGAGGCTCTCGCAAGACATTCGCAAAATTATTGACGGAAACAAAATCGACCTTCGAGACAACAAAGAAGGTGTTTTGTCTATTCTCAAAAATGATATTCATACGCTTGCCAGTATGCTAACCGAACAAACAGAAAACTCTCAAAAAGAAAAAGAGTTGCTTAGGGATACCCTTGCAGACATCTCACATCAAATCAAAACGCCACTCACCAGTATGTCGATCATGGTTGATTTACTCAGCGATTCTCTGACTGATCCTGCCATAACGCCACAAAAGCAAGCGGAGTTTCTCGAAAATATCAAAATAAGTCTTGCCAGAACACAGTGGTTAGTCACAGCACTGTTAAAGCTGCAAAAACTTGAATCCGGCGTAATCACTTTTTCAAAAGAGAAAACCTCATCAAGAAGCATCGTAGAACTTGCTTTACAACCGCTACAAATCCTATTAGATGTGAAAAATCAAACCGTCGAATCAGATGGCGACATTCCCCTTTTCTGTGACAAACATTGGACAAGTGAGGCACTAACCAATATCATCAAAAATGCTTCCGAATATTCCCCCACAGACGGAAAGATACGAATTACTGTAGGTGAAAACCCTATTTGCACATGGTTGTCTATTACGGACGCCGGTCAAGGATTGACAAAAGCGCAGATCGCTACACTATTTCGACGATTTGAGGGTTCGCGCAGCAAATATGGCGTAGGGATCGGACTGCCGCTTGCGCTTGCGATCATGCGAGAGCAAAACGGCGACATTGAAGTGGAAAACGCAGAAGATGGCGGCGCAAAATTTACATTGAAATTTTATAAGGCTACGTGATCTATGTAATCATTTCCTCACTCAATGAAAGTGACTAGACTGTCACCTAAGCAGTCACGATAGAGTCACTTTCACGTGATATCTTATACTCATATCTTGATACAATTCATTGCTATTCCATGATTTATACTCGCTTACAGGAACATCTGATCTGTAGTTTGAAAGTGATTTTACTTTCAAACATTTATTCCGTGATTCATGTGCGAAGAGCGGCACACGTGCACACAGCGGCACGCGCGCAGAACGGCACACGTACACACAGAGTCACACGTGCTCACAGCGACACACATGCACACAGCAGCACATCTGATCAGAAGTTTGAAAGCGGTTTTTCCTTTCAGACTTGGTGTAGCGAATGCGAACACGAAACAGGAGAGGTGAGGTTCTTCACCCAACGAAATCACCCCTATATGAATTGTACCGGCATCAACGAGAAGGAGGTCTCACATGAACATTTTAGAAGTACAAAATTTATCCAAAACCTA
>JAISHZ010000382.1 GCA_031262285.1 Lachnospiraceae bacterium
ATCACTGTTTCCGATCCGACAGGGATAGACGCAGGCTCATTCCCATACCCCTTCACGCCCAGCAAAGAACCGGTTCCTATGACATCATAGCGTCCGTCTGTCATAAAAAATTTACACGCTGTTCTAGCTTGTGGACACTCTTGTATTTCGTCAAATACCAAAACTGTTTTTCCGGCTTCAAATACAACTTGGTTCCCCATAAGTGCTGTCAGCAACATGACAATGTTGTCCACCTCTAAAGAGCCTGCAAATACAGATGCATATGCCGGATTCTCAAAGAAATTTAAATAGACCACGTGCTCATAGTTTTTCTCAGCAAAGTCTAATACTGAAAATGTCTTTCCACACTGCCTACAACCTTTAATAATTAACGGTTTATGGCGCGCCATACTTTTCCACTTAATAAGCTGCTGTTCAATTTTTCTTTTTAGCATTTTATTCTCCCGAAAGGTAGCATGAAACCACGTTTACTTACTCGTCATGAAAAGAGTGCTTTCATTGATTATAGGAACCTGTTTTGATTCCTATCGTATAATAAGATTCAGTTTTTTTCAAGGGAGTTTTTCGAGATATATCATATTTTTCAAGGGACATATTGACGAAACCACGAATTTTACTGGGGACTTTTGTTGAATAACATTTAGCCATCGACTTTTATGACGTATATTGGTCGGACGATGGACCTATGTCGGAGATATGAAAAGGCCTAATTTAGATATGGAAAACCTCCACATTTATTGTGTTGTCTGAAACGGGAAGCGGTTGGTCAGTGCAGGTATTGTCCGTTACAATACTCCACTCCTTCGGGAGAAATTATTGTGATTGTTATTGCACTGGTTGGTAAGCCAAAAATGTGTCAGAGTATGTGAGCGACAATACAATAACGCAACCACAGGATGAAAACATGACTAAATGAAGATATTGGGTATTAGGTTAAATATAGGACCAAGCATAAAGTAAAAAATGTTCGTTTCTATCAATAAAATTCTTATAAAGAAAAATACATAAAAGATAATGGATACGCATGATATGATTTTGGAGCATTTTGGTATATACTTGCTGATTAACATCAAAAGCAACTTAAGCACCGGAAAATTAATAAAATACGTAAAATGAATTAGTAATTGCTCTTTCATTTCTAAGGTTGATAAAAGAACCAATTTGGTTGGTGGCATATATGAATATATTAACCGAAATAACATGTAGAAGAATACAGAAAAAACGCAAGAAATTTTAAAGTAAAAAATCCAACTTTTCTTCCAACTCTTTCGCAGATAGATAAAAGCCGAAACAATGGTTAAAGGAATATATATGATAATATATATAATCTGTTCATGTGAGACAATCCAATCTATCATATCGTCAGGTGAGATTTACCTTTCATAATCAAAACAAGCTCTGTCTGTCAGATGTGTGAGTATGTATTTCCCTGCTTCTACATGAGCGGGGTGTTTTATGTATGTCTCGAGTGCTTCTTTTGTCGTAAAGTCACTGATCAGTGCCACTTCACGATTACCGGAAGTAATCTGCGTACGCAGCACTTGAATGGAAATCGCGCCCGGTACCAATTGTTGTATGGGTTCCAGTAAATTGCGAGCGGTTTCGTATACTTTCTCGTAATCCTCCGCCGGGATGTCTGTGCTGTAATTCCATAATACGATGTGACGAATCATGGTAAATCTCCTTTCTGCGAATCAGCTTCTCAGCTTCTCATAAGTGATACTGTTGTATAAAATTCTTCTTAAACTCCATGAAATTCCCTTGCTCAAGCGATTCTCGAATCTTAGTCATCAGTTGATTGTAAAAATACAGATTGTGCATCACGCACAAGCGCATGCCCAGCATTTCCTTGGCTTTCAGGAGATGGCGCAGGTATGCTCTGGAATAACGTGAACAGGTCGGACAAGCGCATCCTGCCTCAATGGGTTCATGATCTGTTTCAAATTTGGCGTTAAAAAGATTGATTTTACCATTCGCCGTGTATAAGTGACCATGGCGCGCGTTGCGACTGGGATAGACGCAATCGAAGAAATCCACGCCGCGTTCTACGCCTTCCAGAATATTGATGGGGGTGCCAACACCCATCAGATAGGTCGGTTTCTCCGCCGGTAAATACGGCACGACCGCTTCTAATACCTCATACATTTGCTCATGGCTCTCTCCCACTGCGAGTCCGCCTATCGCGTATCCGTCAAGCTCCATCTGTGTGATTTGTTTCGCGTGTTCGATTCGCATGATAGGGTCAATTCCACCTTGGTTGATGCCAAATAACATCTGCTTTTTATTGATAGTTTTTTCTAACTGGTTTAGACGGGTCAGCTCGGTACGGCAACGTTCCAACCATCTGGTGGTACGCTCCACCGACTGCGCCACATAGGACGGATCTGCCGTGCTTGGAGGGCATTCGTCAAAGGCCATCGCAATCGTCGAAGCGAGATTCGACTGAATCTGCATGCTCTGCTCCGGACCCATAAAAATCGCGCGTCCATCAATGTGTGAGTGAAATTCCACGCCCTCTTCACGAATTTTACGTAGTTTCGCCAAGGAAAAAACCTGAAATCCGCCGGAGTCAGTCAGGATGGGTTTGTTCCAAGACATAAAGGTGTGTAGTCCACCCATTTGACGCACAACCTCATCACCGGGTCTTACATGAAGGTGATAGGTGTTGGATAATTGCACTTGCGTACCGATCTGTTCTAAATCAGCGGTTGAAACTGCGCCCTTGATCGCCGCGACCGTTCCTACATTCATAAAAACGGGGGTTTGGATCACACCATGTACGGTATGAAACTCCCCCCTTTTCGCGCGTCCTTCGCGCGTTAAAATTCGGTAGGTCATGTGACTCCTTCTATAATATGGTTTTTCTATTATCCCAATACCTACGGCTTGCTTCGTGCTTTAGACACTGGTATTATAGGTATTCATCCCAGAATTCTTCCAGTGTTAATTCTTCTTCCATGATGATCGTAGCGGCTTCAACGCCTACATAGCGAAAATGCCATGGTTCATATTCGATGCCGGTCACATTCTCTTTCCCTAGCGGGTATCTTAAGATAAATCCAAATTTAGCACAGTTTTCGCGTAACCACTGCCCTTCTATCGTCTCCCCGAATCCCGCATCCAAGCTGCTATATGAATAACACGCAATATCAATTGCTAGTCCAATTTGATGCTCGCTATACCCCGGAACAGTAACGGTTTGGCTGGAAAGCCGAAATGCTTCCAAATACGTTAAGCCACGATCCAAATAACGGTCGATCTTGCGTTCAAAGAGGATCTTTTGACGTTCTTCATCACGATAGGGTGATTGTACTAAAAGTTGTATTTCGTCTGCTTTTGCGGCTTTTAACATGGATAATAGGCTCTCCAAAATGCGTTCGTCGCATTTCATAGACCCTTTGATTGTCGCCAAATTCACGGTATAGTCTTCCGGTACAGAATGCTGCTTATTCACGAGCAGTAGACGCCAGTCATCTGCTCGGAAACTCGCGTCAACAATTTCTGATTCGTTCGTTTGCAACGGCACATTGCTGCTTTCTTTCGATAAAAGCTCCGAGTTGTATTCCAAAATCTCATCCGCAGCGTATTGATCGCCGACCGCTTCCCCATGGGAGGTTTGTATCTCCTCATCTCCAAGAACATCCTCATCTTCCAGTAACAACAAGTCATCGGGATTTATTTCCACTGTTTTCGCCAGAGAGACCGTGTATTCTTGATCTTCTCCGTTTAGTGCGAAAGTCGGTTCGAATACGCTTTCATCTTGGAAGATTGGGAAAGAAAAGCTGCTAAAAGCGCCAAAAAATGCAAATGCCATCGGGAACATGGCAAGACGCTTCTTGTTCTCTTTTAAGTAACGTATGCTATTAAAAAATGATAGGGTTATAATTAAGATCGGGAACATCAACGCAAAAAAGAACCAATTGCGCTTTGATATTTTTGCAATTCGTTTCCTCGCTCTGTTTTCAAGCGATTCTTTCCATACCATGGTTGATTTCCTCGTAAGTTCGTGTTCAATATTAGTACCATTTTAGCACATTTTGATGAAAAGTACACCCTTATCTCATAAGAAAACCTAAGAAACCAGAAAACGCAATGGTTGAAAAACTATCGCTTCATCAACCATCGCGTCAATCACTTCGATCTTGTCATATATATCCGTTTTGCCTGCTCTCGCATAGCGAATTGCTGCTAGTTCGTCGTCGCCTCCGAGAACCGCTACGATTTCTTAAACATCTTATCATTCTTGAGCAATTCGTCCATCAGACCGGTTATTTGTTTTAATTCGCCGCGGAATTTTTGCCGCACATTCTCGATGTCGTTCAATTTAACACCTTTTAGCTCGAACGAATCACGCCCACTATATAACGCGATATGCACTTTACCATCTACAAAGCTAAAGAGCGTCGTGGAATCAGCTGCTTCATCTGCTGCCAACAGTTGCTCCATAAAATGTGGCGTAAGCAGATAAAAAGCCGTGTGACCGTCATTCGTGACGATTCTGTATTTTTTATTGAACGCCATATTTTCAGTTTCAACATCGGATTTGCTCAGATCATTCGTTCTATTCCATTTTGTACCACCCTTGCGTTCATATAGACGCAGTCTGGCAGCTAGTTCTTTTCCAAAATCGCAAATCAACCATTGTCCCTGAAACGCGGTTTCACGCTTTATTTCTTCTTTTCCTTCGTCGTTAGTCACAAGCTCTTCCTTTTGCAAAAGGACATCCGAGTAAAGGATATTAACGCCTTTGTATGTGCCTTTCACAAAATCGCTCCCGCTAATCAGCGTGTTGCTCTCGACAAATCTGCGTTTTATGATCTCGCCCCAGTAGACCAATCCGGCTGTGCGCACCACTTCACCGGGGATATGATCGTTTGGACGGTATTCTTGAACCTCGAACACCTCGCGAAGTATGGGTAGCGTCAGAGCACTGCCCATCAAATCCTTGAGTTTTAGCACCTTCTTACGACCAATATTGCGTAAGACAATCACCAGCACGATTGTTATGATGAGAACTGCGATGACGCCGGGCCAGATTTCATTGATACCGAATGCCAATAGTCCTGCAAATCCCAGAATGGCACAAATCGGAACCGCGATTTTATTCGCCAGTGTCCATTTTTTTAATTCTTTTAGTTTTCCTGTGAGTTGCTCATCCGAAAGATCGGTTGTCACAGATTGATCTTCTTTGTTCGACATATTTCACCTCGTTTCGTGTTGCGCTATTGTTCTTGGCTGGCAGATATTAAATGGTTCAGGTGTCAAATGCCCGATACCCATGGATTGTTCCGCGTTATGCGTTACGCGCTCCTTACGAATGCTATGCATAACGAATGCTTCGCATTCGAAACATGACCTTTCGGCACCGGTATCTTTTAGTAACGATACATAGTTTCCGAGTAGCCGTCACCCGTAACGTAAATGGTCTCTACGCCATCGAATGTAAAGTAAATATCGCCGTACTGCGCAAGAAATGGGTCACCGGGGTCAAGTGCGGCGACGCCGGATACTACGCCTCCCGAACCATCCAAAGTGAAAGAAAACGACTCGCCATTGTAATTCCCGATGTTCAGAAAATAGAAGTCTGAATAGTAATCACCCCACCAATTGAGATCCGCAGGATCGGTAACTCCATAATATACATTGTCTCCAGGATCGCTCCCGCCGGTATAATCATCGTAGACAAACGCTGTCTGCGTGCCGCTATAATCTACCGCGACACGGTAGAACACTTCAAAACCGTCCCCCATCAATCCGCCTTCTACTGTTCCGACAGCAACTGTATACATATAGCATTCACGCCCCATCGTAGCATCAAGAATTACCAGATCGTCAAAAGTGATGTAAATACACGAGTCGTATGGCATGGTGTCTCCGTTGTAGAAACCTAGGTCTATCATCAAATCATTCACCAGATATGCCCCGTCGAGTGTCGTAAGTCCCTCACCGGAATCACCTTCCAGCATATAAAGCTCATAATAATAAACATCT
>JAISHZ010000388.1 GCA_031262285.1 Lachnospiraceae bacterium
AGATGAAGCTCGGATGGAATCTGGGAAATACCTTTGACAGTACCAATGGTTCTTTGCCTCAAACCGCTGCAGCCACCCAATGGGAAACCGCTTGGGGCAATCCGACCACCACCAAAGAATTAATCGAAACAATCATCGACGAAGGGTTTAATGTGATCCGAATACCGGTCACCTGGAATGACCATTTGACGACCGACGAGTATGTCATCACCCAAAGTTGGATGGATCGTGTCGAGGAAGTAGTCAAATATGCATACGATCATGGTGCTTACGTCATATTAAACGCTCACCATGAAGGTTGGTACTTACCGTACTATAACAATGTAGAAAAGGGTTCAAAAATCTTACGAGCAGTATGGCAGCAAATTGCAGAGCGCTTTGCTGCGTATGATGAGCATTTGATTTTTGAAGCGATGAACGAGCCGCGAAAGATTGGAACCCCAAACGAATGGAACGGTGGGGATGAAGAAGGCTGGGCGGTTGTCAATACTTTTAACAATGTATTTATCGATACGATCCGAAATGCCGGAGGGAATAACGAATACCGTATTTTGATGATACCCGGCTATGGTGCAAATTGTTGGAACGGTATGGAGCACTTAGAAGTACCGGAAGGCGACACAAAATTGATTGCATCTATTCATTCATATGAACCATATGAGTTTGCGCTAAACGTAACCGGACGTGGTCTATGGAATCAAGACACAGATGCCATCGACACGATTATGAGTAATATCAAAAGACTCTTTATCGATAAAGGGATTCCTGCGATCATCGGGGAATTTGGCGCGATGAAAAAACCTGCAGAGGGGAACGATGAAGAACGCGCGCAGTGGGCAGAATATTATGTGAACGCGGCACGAGAAATTACCGTACCTTGTATTTGGTGGGACAACGGCGCTTTTGAAGGTGGCGGAGAATTATTTGGTCTCATTGATCGGGAAACCAACGAATGGATGTATCCCGGGATAGTGGAAGCGCTCAAAAAAGGTGCCCAAGTGAACTAAAGAACTCGTCCAGTTACTATTTATACATCCCTACAGTATAATAATGAAAAGAGCGCATCGGGGGAGGTGCCCATGTCGTCCAAAATAGATACAGAAGTGATTATCGGCGGTAAAGTATTTACCTTAAGTGGATATGAGAGTGAAGAATATTTACAGAAAGTGGCTTCTTATATTAACAATAAGGTAAACGAATACAGCAAAGTGGATAGCTTTCGTAGGCTACCTCTTGATACCCAAAGCGTATTGCTTCAATTAAATATCGCGGATGATTATTTCAAAGCGAAAAAGAAGATTGAATCCTTAGAAGATGAGATCCAAGGGCGGGAGAGGGATTTGTATGACTTGAAGCATGAATTGATTTCCTGTCAGATCCGCTTAGAAAATGCACAAAAACTGACCAAAGAATTGCAAGAAGAAGCAGATAACAAAGCGAAGACGCTGATCGAACTAGAATCACGATTGGATCAAAGCAAAGAGCCGTCATCAAAGCACAAAACCAAATGACAGGCAAGAGGGGTTCCCTTTAGCCTGTAGGAAAGAAGGCTTCCCGAAATCGGGTAGCCTTCTTCTGTGAAAAGGGATTTAGTACAGTTCACGCGTTCGCCGATATACGTTTCAAAGGCAGTGTCCCCCGGACGAACCGCGCAGAGCCGATATAACACCCAAAACTCCCCCTCGGCTTGTGCGGTTCTGTGCATCGATTGGCTATACACGTAGAGCGGCGAACGCGTGAATCAATGTCATTTACTTAAGACTTCTGATACAAATGTCAACTATGGGAAGCGGCATAGAAGCAGCTATTTTTTAGGTTTGTCGATGCCTAACCCTCCTTAAGTAAATGACATTGCGCGTGAATAATAACGGGATTTATGTTCAAAATGGATAAGTCTGAGAAATCAAGATGGATCAAATAGAAAGAAAAATGGTAGAAAGGATTCATTGAATGCAAAGGAAAGACGAACGATTGCTGCAAAAGCCGGAATTGCTTGCGAAAAGCGAACGATTGTTACAAAAGCCCGAACTACTTGCACCGGCAGGAGATCTACGGTCTTTCTATGGTGCGATAGAGGCAGGTGCGGATGCTGTTTATCTTGGAGGAGCAAAATTCGGTGCCAGAGCACTGGCAAAAAACTTTTCAGAGGAAGAATTGATTCAATGTATACAATATGCACACTTATACGATCGTAAAGTATATTTAACGGTCAATACGTTACTGACGCAATCAGAATGTGAAGAATTGGAACCTTATTTAGCCCCATTGGTCGATGTGGGACTGGATGCTGTAATCGTACAGGATATAGGGGTTCTAAGTATGATTCGGCGATGCTTTTCGGACTTAGCGATTCATGCTAGTACACAGATGACGCAGACAGGTGCATATGGTGTTAGATTCCTTGCACAGCTGGGGGTCTCAAGGGTGGTACTGGCAAGAGAGCTATCACTCGTCGAAATTGCTGAGATTTCGAACACCTGTCCCATTGAAACGGAAATTTTTGTACACGGAGCGATGTGCTATAGCTATTCCGGACAGTGTCTTTTCAGCAGTATGCTTGGAGAACGAAGCGCAAACAGAGGGCGCTGTGCACAGCCTTGTCGATTACCATATCAGTTTCGAGTCGAACCGAACCAGAAAGCACAAGATTGCTATCCACTCAGTATGAAGGATTTGTGTGCGGTAGAGCTATTGCCGGATTTAATCCGAAGCAATACAAGTTCTCTAAAAATAGAAGGACGCATGAAAAAAGCGGAATACGTGGCAGGAGTTACCGGTCTGTACCGAAAATATCTTGACAGAGCGTATGCCTCGTTGACGGAAGCAAACCAACCTTATCAAGTGTCGCAGGATGATCTAGCAAGGTTATCCTCGCTCTATATTCGTGCAAAACGTCAAGACGGCTATTTCAAAAAACGAAATGGTGCAGATATGTTGACTCTCAAACAACCGACATATCGTGAAACCTCCGAAACAATATTGAAGGAAATCAACCAAACATATTCCTTTACACCAAAAAGAAAGGCGGTAACGCTAACCGCAACTTTTTTGGAAGGTAAACCAGCCAAATTGACCATATCGGACCAAGAAGACTGTGCAAGTGTAACCGGCAACATCGTCTCCGCAGCAAAGACAAGCCCTATGTCACCCGAAACCGTAAAAGAACAGCTTACAAAATTGGGAAATACCTTTTGGATTGCGGAGGATATCCAACTCCACATAGGAGAGAATCTTTTCTATTCCTTACGAGACATCAACGAGCTACGACGTAGCGCATGCGAAGCGTTATTAAGTATGAACAGAAAGCATACGAAGATAAATAGACCAACAGTAGAAGGAAACACGAAGCACGAGATTGATAAAACAGGGAAAACAATAAAAGAAGCCGGTTCCTATTCCATTTTGATATCTACCAAAGAACAAGCAGAAGCGCTCTTAGAGCATATTCAAAAATATTCATTGCACTTCAATCAACGCTCACTTGGTATCCTTTATGTGGAATCATCATTGCCCTATTCTGTTGCAGAACAATTAAGGAATGCCCTGAAAGTGCCACTATACATAGCATTACCACCTATTTTACGGCAAGGAGATCATCTTTATAAGCAACAATTGCTACAAAAGACCCAATCGCCACTATATAACGGATGCCTCGTCAGATCCATGGAAGAATACGCGTGGCTAAAAGAAGAAAACTATCCCCATCCGATCGCAACCGATTTTTCAATACCGGTGTGGAATACAACCACCATCGATTTTTGGACAAATAAATGTGATAGTGTGACACTATCACCGGAATTAGCAAAAGCACAACAAATCCCACTGATCAACCATGGCGCGCAAAACGGTCTTTACATAGAGAAACTTCTATATGGACACATTCCTATGATGATTAGTGCAAATTGTATCCAAAAGACCTTCAAGCAATGTACAAAAAATGAGAATAAAGATGTGGAACGCCCCCTCTTTTTGATGGATCGTTATCGCGCGAAAATCCCTATACGAATTCATTGTGACAGCTGCATCAATATCCTCTACAACAGTGTACCGCTATTTTTACCCAAAGAGGGTAAAATAATTAAACCTGCGTTACGACATCGCATTAACCTAACCATCGAAACCAAAGAACAAAGTCGAAACGTATTCACAACCATATACAATACCTTCTTGGATCCCCAAAATGACAAGTCACAGGTATTGATTTCGCCTCACACAACCGGTCACGAATACAAATCAGTACAATAATCAACGATATGTTTTACTCGTTTGCCGATTTACGTTTTAAGCAAATCGATGCACAGAACCGCACAGAGTCTAACACCCAAAACTCCCCTCAGCTCTGTGTGGTTCGTCCGGGATACACCGATCTTCAAACGTAGATCGGCGAACGCCTAAATAGTAACGCTTTATATGCAGTTATTCTGATTAGGCTTGATTAGATGAAGTTTACTGATTGAAACATCTCATAGTTGGGAGTATAATCTAGGCAACCAGATACAGTACGT
>JAISHZ010000035.1 GCA_031262285.1 Lachnospiraceae bacterium
GGAGATAAGATTTCGGATAGTGACAAGACGCAAGTGACAGCTGATCTGGAAGCGGTGAAGGCGATCTTGGATAGAACTAAGGATCAAGAACTCAGCGACAGTGACTTGGATGCCCTCAAAGCAGCCAAAGAAAAGCTGACCAACAGCGCACAATCGTTGTTTACCAAGATGTATGAGAGTATGCAGGGAGCGCAACAAGGCGGAGCTCAACCGGATATGGGAGAGAGTGCAAGCGCTGAAGCAAAAGAAGACGATGTGATTGACGCTGATTATCGAGAAGTTTAAAGTGCACCGTTTGGCAGGACTTGTGAGATAGTGTGAGTTTTGAAGAACCGGTAAGCGAGTTCGCACAAGAGAATGTTTAGAATTGCTACGAAATTCTAAGCATTCTCTGTGTGTCGTGATGGGAAAAGCAAAAGGTTGATTCAATGAGTAGATAGGAAGGATTGAGGAGTTAGGTCATGGCGGAAAGCAAACGCGATTACTATGAGGTACTAGGAATAGAAAAGACGGCAGATGACGCGGCTATCAAAAAAGCATACCGCACATTGGCCAAAAAATACCATCCGGATATGAATCCGGGAGATGCTACCGCAGAGATGAAGTTTAAAGAAGCTTCGGAAGCTTATGCTGTACTAAGCGACCCCGAAAAACGGCGTCAATACGACCAGTTTGGTCACGCTGCATTTGAAGGTGGTGCCGGCGGCGGAGGGTTTGATTTTAGTGGATCGGACTTTACAGATATTTTTAGCGAGATATTCGGAGATTTCTTTGGCGGATCCAGACGTAGCTATGGCGGACGAGGAAACGGACCTACCAAAGGCGCCAATCTACGAGTTTCCATGCGAATCAAATTTGAAGAAGCGATCTTTGGATGTGAGAAAAAAATCGAACTGTCTGTGAAGGACAATTGTACCACCTGTAACGGAACCGGCGCAAAAAGCGGCACGACACCGGAGACTTGTCCGAAATGTGCGGGAAAGGGGCAAACCGTTACTGTTACGCAATCCTTCTTCGGACCGATGAAAAGTGTTACTACTTGTCCGGATTGCCAAGGCACCGGAAAGATCATTCGTGAAAAATGTCCGGATTGTCGCGGAACCGGTTATATTTCCAAGAAAAAGCAGATACCGGTTGAAATTCCGGCAGGGATTGATAATGGACAGAGTATTATCCTACGAGATTTGGGAGAACCGGGTTCAAACGGCGGACCCAGAGGGGATGTACGTGTCGAAATCAGTGTAGAGCGTCATCCGATCTTCCAACGTCAAGAAACGAATATTTATTCCACTGTGCATATGCCTTTTACGATTGCGGCGCTTGGCGGAGATATTGTGATTGAAACAGTCCATGGGAAAGTGTTGTACGAAGTCAGACCAGGGACGCAGACGGATACCAAAGTACGTTTACGCGGAAAAGGGGTGCCTCATATCAGAAACAAAGAATCCAGAGGCGATCATTATGTCACTCTGGTGATACAGGTACCTGATAAATTGACGCAGGAAGCGAAAGATCTGTTACGCCAGTTTGACGCAATGACAGGTGATGCATTAAAGCAATCTCAAAAAGTAGCTTCAGATAACAAAAACGATCCCAACGAGAAGAAAAAATTCTGGAGCAAGAAATAGAGGATTAATCGAAGTTTTGTACCTTCTTAGTCATTGGGTAACAGATGCCTGCAATACCTCCTCCGATGAGAGCGGTACCAAGTTGTGGGACGGAAAACATGACACTGATTTTATCAGCTTGGGGACTCGGTAGGACGAGAATATACGGAACCATAATGCGCACGATTCCGATGTAAAGCACTAGAAATTTACCCAAAGCCGCGAAGATCGCCGTTGTCAAAAGGGATGATGAAGGGAATATACCAATCCCTTTGGACGAGGAAGTCGTGGAAGCTTGTCTTCTGAGGGCAAACGCTTTGGTTAAGAAATGCCATAATAGGACAAGTACCATGTTGCCAAGCGCGATAAACGGAATCAGCGACCACAAAGGGCCAATCCCCAAGAGCTTGGCAAAAAAAGGGGAAAGGAAAGCGATCGTAATACCACTGCTGAGTCCTGCCAGGAGGACAGCTTCAATCAAGAGGAGATTCACGAGGGAGCCGGTGATCAAAGTATTACCAAAAGAGGAGGTCACCGCTTGTACCACCACCAGAAGCGCTGTTAATGCGCCGGTTTGTGTTAACCACTTGATTTTGTCGTTTGTTTTTCGATTCATGAGTGCTCCCATCTGCGCGTTTTTGCGCGCGTGCCAATTAAGGAGTATGAAAAGTTTCATACTTTCTAAGTTGCTCATCTCCGGTTTATAAACTACTTGTATCCAATATTGATGTTGCATTGTTCTTTTGAAGCTATCTCATAAAAATGTCGAACGTCTATTGTACATACAAATTTACATAGAACTTTCCTATGATATCATGCATTACTATGATATGACAAGCATATAGCAAAGGAGTATCTGTCATGCGAAAAAAGAGGATATGGATCATCGCGATCACCCTATTTGTGACAGTGGCGTTCGTTATAGGAATATGCTTGAAGCTTATTGCCCCCTCTGAATCTTTCACGTTAAAGCCACTACTCAAGTTACAGGAAAGAGGGATTTTAACCAATATTTACACAGAGCAGATCGTGATTCCGGAATTGACGCAATCATATCGCTTCATGGTGATCAATGACATTCATGTCATTGTGGCGAATGAAGAGATCATGGAGTCGGAAAAAGAAAATGTGACCGCAAGACAACACCTATTCACCAATCAAAATCAAGTGAAATCAACAGAAATCTTTCAAGCTGTTATGGACGCAGCTGATGAGATCCATGCGGATGGGATATTCATGATTGGCGATATCATCGATTTTTACTCTCTGGGCAATGCGAAAGTGATTGAAGATGCTATGGAGCAAGTCCAAACGCCACTCATTTATGTTGGAGCTGATCATGATCATTTTGCATTTTATAGTGAAGTCAGTCAAGAAGAAATGAACCTTTTGAATCAAAAAATAGTGGACAACCCGGTTCAGATTCTGGAGTACGACGAATTCAGCGTTGTGGGAATCGAAAACTCCACTTCACAATTGAGTGAAAAGGGGTGGGAGCAAACCAGAGAAGTCCTTACAACAGGAAAACCTGTCTTGTTACTCTCTCATGTACCATATCAATCTTTGGAGAATAATGAACTTGAGGTTCTCTCAGAACAGACGAAAGGGGATCGAAAGCTGCTTTGGGGGACGAATTGTTATTATCAGCCCGACGCGACCACAGCTAAGCTTTTGGACGCCGTATATCAAGAAGACACCAATGTTGCTGCGGTTTTGAGCGGGCATTTGCATTTTCCCTACCGTACGATGCTCACCAAGGAAGTGGTGGAGTATGTATGTGCTCCTTCTTATTTAGGGATTGTCACAATCATTGAATTGATCCCTAAAGAATCTTTGGATACCGCCTCCCACTAGTACAGAGATTTGCATTTATCTGGACTTAATACAAAAACAAATATATCAGAAGAAAACTGAAAAATTGTATACGTTATCGCTCCTTCATAGGATTCGGTATTCGTCCAGCTAATTCGAAAACGTTATACTAGATGCAGAACGATTCATGTATGCATAAATTTAACAAATTGCATATATGTAATAAATCGCAGAAAGAAAACAAGATGGAGTCAAGTCTTATTGGGACTGTAAATAAGCAACAAAGAAAGGAAACCAACAGATGCGAGTTGGAATTTTAGGAGCGGGAAATATTGGAGGTATTATGGCGACCACCCTACAAGGGATGGAAACAGCTACTTGTACCTGCGTCGCCGCAAGAGATCTCGACAGAGCGACGGCATTTGCCGAGAAGTATCACATCGAGAAAGCATTTGGCTCTTATGAAGAAATGCTGGAAGACAAAGGAGTCGAATTGATTTATATCGCGACCCCGCATTCCCATCACTACGAGCATGTAAAACTTTGCCTTGAGCACGGGAAACACGTCCTATGCGAGAAAGCGTTTACCGTTAATACCGCGCAGGCAAAGGAAATCCTTTCTTTGGCGAAAGAAAAAAAGCTTCTACTCGCGGAAGCCATTTGGACTAGGTATATGCCGCTTCGTAAGACATTGACAGAATTATTGGCACAAGAAGTGATCGGAAAACCGCATATGTTGACAGCCAATTTGGGTTATGTGCTAAACCATGTGGAGCGTATGCTTCGACCGGAATTGGCTGGTGGAGCACTGTTGGACTTGGGTGTTTATACCCTTAACTTTGCATCCATGTTTTTTGGGAATGATATTGCTTCTATCGAAGGGACGGCTGTCATGACGGATACCGGTGTGGACAAGCAAAACAATATCAGTCTAATCTATCAAGATGGTAGGATGGCGACTCTTTGCAGTTCCATGATGGGAATGAGCGACAGAAGAGGAATCATCTATGGAGATCGCGGATTTCTGGAAGTCGAAAATATCAATAATTTTGAAAGCATTACCATATACAATCAAGCCCGCGAGGAAGTAGCCAAGTTTGGTGCACCCAAGCAAATTACCGGTTACGAATATCAAGTAGATGCTTGTATTTATGCGATCGACCACGGTTTACTCGAATGCCCTGAAATGCCTCATAGCGAAATCATCCTCATGATGGAATGGATGGACGCACTTCGTGCAAAGTGGAATATGAAGCTTCCCGCTGACAGCAATTAGTATAGACGTTTTCAAATATCTTTATGTTTTTGTTAAGAATTCTTGAAAGTATTACTGTGATTCAGCGAATCAATAACGTAAAGTTTATTAAATACATCAATACTAGAATCAAAGATTATGATTTTTTATAGGGAGGATCTGCGGGATAGCCACCTTTAAGCTTCTGCATACCGCGCTGGATGGCATCCCGCGAATTCTTCCAATCAGCATCTTTGTTCAAATAATCAAATTTTTCGACCATCCAAGCGACATCTTCTGCGACACGTTCCATGTTTTGGATCATGAGCGGGTTGACGATTTGATAAAAATCACTTCTTTCTCGATCAGATAATGTGACATCCGCCGCTAAGCATAGATCCCGAAAATGCGGAAGACAAAATCCTTTACTCTTGGCGATCTTTTCTTGAAAAACAGAATCCCTTTGCAACATATAGAAAAAAGTATCCATATACCGTTGGTACGTTTCTTTGAATCGTTTGCAGATATAGCAGGACGCTTCTTTTTCCTCTATCCAAGTAGCGATGGTATTTCCACTCGTACCCTTCTTGCGCATTTGTAAAAAAGAAGATTTTCCACTCTGAAAAGAAGCTGTCTTGTGTTTGAACTCTCCGATCATCTTGCGATAATGCGTCTTTAAGATCCACGCGTTACCCAAGGTATTCCCATAATCAAACATTTGCTTAAAATGGGGGCGGCAAAACCCCTCTTGATCTGTCATCTGCCTAACATCCGACTCCATATACGAAGAAGCGTTTCCCAACACAAAATCCATCGAATCTTGTACGATATTACGTTCGATAAAACAAAAAGGACACTCATCACCCGCGTTCACCGCGTCATTTAAAGGAATCATGTAAAGTTGCTCTTTCATATACACCCCATCTGCGGCACAGCCGCAATTTAGATCAGAAGTGGAAAGGGTATACTTTCCACATAAACCCCATCTGCGGCTCCGCCGCAATTTAGATCAAAAGTGGAAAGTTATACTTTCCACACACCTAATCTGCGGCTCCGCCGTATTGATATCAAAAGTGGATTCTATTGTAGAACTAAGTTGGAATATCCCATCAAGCTTTTGTCGACCTCATATGCAACTTCGCGCCCTTCTCTGATCGCCCATACTACCAGAGACTGCCCTCTGTGCATATCACCGGCTGTAAATACTTTCTCTACATTTGTCTGATACTCTCCAACTTTGGTCGCTACATTGGTTCTTTCATTGAGTGTTACACCAAACGCATCCGACACATAAGATTGTGCTCCCAAGAACCCTGCAGCAATCAAAACCACATCCGCGTCTAGTACCTTTTCGCTTCCTGCGATTTCTTTCATCATCAACCGTCCGTTCGTGGGATTTTTCTCCCATGCCAGAGATATGATTTTTACCGCTTTCAAATGCCCGGATTCGTCTTTGAGAAACTCCTTGACGGTTGTTTCATAGATTCTGGGATCAGTGCCAAACAATGCGATCGCTTCCTCTTGACCATAATCCGTTTTGGAGATTTTGGGCCATTCCGGCCACGGGTTATCAAGTGCTCGCTTATCCGGCGCTTTTGGCATCATTTCCAACTGGATCACCGACTTAGCGCCTTGTCGAATAGCAGTACCGACACAGTCGTTTCCGGTATCACCGCCGCCAATGATGACGACTGCCTTGTCATTCGTATTTACGTACAGATCGGGAGTCTTGTCAATGGTTAAATTCGGTATTTGCTCTTGGTTCAACTGTGCATCCAGAAGTCTCTTCGTATTTGCTTTGAGATAATCCACTGCAAAAAAGATTCCCTTAGCGTCTCTGCCGGGTACATTGATGTCCCGCGGGTTGGAAGCGCCACAAGCAAGAATAACACGGTCATATTCATGCATCAGTTTTTCTGCTTTCAATTCCTTGCCGACATCCGTATTGGTGACAAATAGTATTCCTTCTTCTTTCATGATGTCGATCTTGCGGCGAATCACTTCTTTTTCCAATTTCATATTGGGTATCCCATACATCAAAAGCCCACCCACACGATCACTGCGCTCATAGACAGTCACCAAGTGCCCTCTGCGGTTGAGTTGATCGGCAGCAGTCAGTCCTGCCGGACCGCTACCGATCACGGCTATTTTCTTGCCGGTACGCACCTTAGGCGGATTGGCAGTCGCGTAACCGGATAGATATGCATTTTCAATGATGGCATACTCATTTTCTTTGGTCGCCACAGGATCGGCGTTTAAGCCACAGGTACAAGCGGCTTCACACAACGCAGGACACACTCTGGCAGTGAATTCAGGGAAGTTGTTCGTCTTTTTGAGTCGGTTGTAGGCTTGCTTCCAATTCCCGGAATAAACCAGATCATTCCATTCCGGGATTAAGTTGTGCAATGGACAGCCGCTTGCCATACCGGCGATCATCATGCCGGATTGACAAAACGGTACTCCACATTCCATACAACGAGCACCCTGTAATTGCTGTTTTTCTTTGGTGAGATGCTCATGAAATTCATTAAAATCTAGGATTCGAACCTTTGGTTCTTTTGCTTGTGAAGTCTCTCTCTTATAATCCATAAAACCGGTAGGCTTTCCCATGCTATTTGACTCCTTTTTAATGTGTCAAGTCCCAAATACAGATTTTTTAAGGTTCGGACGATTTTATTTCCCTCAAGATTGCGCTTTTAAATCTCTATCTGCGGATTCGATCTATATTGTAGTGTGTTAGATGCTTTTAGCTTTCCATCCGTGTGTTTGCATAAAAAGCTTCGATCTGTGCCTGCTCTGCGCTCAGACCCTTTTCTTCCATTTGCACCACCGTGGAAAGGACTCTCTCATAATCATGCGGGATGATCTTTTTGAATTTCGGCAAATATTCTCCAAAATGCTCCAATATTTCTTTCCCCTTCGCGGAATTGGTCAACGCTACGTGTTCCTTAATCATCTCTTTCACTTCCAATACGTCATACTTGGATGTGATCTCATAAGCTGATACCATTTCCTTGTTCAATCTGGTGTAAAGATCATTGCTTTCATCCAAGACATAGGCGATCCCGCCGCTCATACCCGCTGCGAAGTTCTTGCCGGTATTGCCGAGTACGACGACTCTACCGCCTGTCATGTACTCACAACCATGGTCGCCAACGCCTTCCACTACTGCGTGTGCACCGGAATTGCGGACACAGAAGCGTTCGCCTGCGATACCGCCGATAAAAGCCTTACCACTCGTCGCACCATAAAGAGCCACATTACCGATGATGATATTTTCCTGTGCCAAGAAAGCAGAGCCCTTTGGCGGATATACCACCAATTTTCCGCCGGAAAGACCTTTTCCGAAATAGTCATTGCTGTCGCCCACCAATTCCAAAGTCAACCCTTTGGGGATAAACGCTCCGAAAGATTGCCCTCCCGCACCCTTACAGAGTACGCGATAGGTGTCTTCTTCGAGGTCATCTCCCAGACGCTTGGTGATCTCGCTACCCAA
>JAISHZ010000068.1 GCA_031262285.1 Lachnospiraceae bacterium
GTGTTATACGTTCTGTGGAGATGAGACCAAGTGAAAATGAGCGCTTGCTTGTGCGCTCATTTTTGCTGCCCGGGCTCATCGGAACGCTCAGAGAGTCTAACACCCAAAACTCCCCTCGGTCCTGTGCGGTTCGTCCGGGATACAATTCTTTTTAAACGTAGATCGACGAACGCCTGAATTGTAACTATCCCGGACGAACCGCACAGAGCCGAGGACAGTTTTGGTTGTCATAGATAGCCTCCTTGTTGTAAAATGATTGAGTATAGGTTTACACATCATTAAAATCTTAATAGCATTTCGGGAGAATGAAAACATGAATATTGTTCTTTTATCCGGTGGTTCCGGAAAGCGACTTTGGCCACTGTCGAATGACATCAGATCAAAACAATTTATTAAGATCTTTCAGCGTGACGACGGCTGTTATGAATCCATGGTGCAGAGAGTACACCGACAGATTAAACAAGTGGATCCGGATGCAACAATAACGATTGCAACAAGTAAGACCCAAGTATCTACCATTCACAGTCAGCTTGGGGACGACGTAGGGATTTCTGTGGAGCCTTGCCGAAAAGATACTTTCCCGGCAATCGCGCTTGCCACCATGTATCTGGTGGATGTGATGGGGATCGACGCTCGCGAATCCGTTGTCATTTGCCCGGTGGATCCTTATGTGGAGGACGACTATTTTGAAGCGTTGCAGAAACTTTGTGCCCAAGCGGACAAGGGGGAAGCCAATCTGGTATTGATGGGAATAGAACCGACTTATCCCAGTGAGAAATATGGCTATATCATTCCCGAATCGGCAAACAGCATTTCCGGGGTTTCAAAATTTCAAGAGAAACCTACGGAAAAGGTTGCAAAAGAATACATCGCACAAGGGGCTCTCTGGAACGGTGGTGTCTTTGCATATAAGCTCCAATATATGCTGCAAAGAGCACATGAATTGATCGACTTTACGGATTACGACGATCTTTTTGCGAAGTATGATACATTGCCCAAGATATCCTTTGATTATGCTGTGGTAGAACACGAGAGCAAGATTCAAGTACAGCGTTTTGCAGGTCAGTGGAAGGATCTGGGCACTTGGAATACCTTGACCGAGGCTATGGAAGAAACTGTGATCGGACAGGGAACCATGAATGAACATTGTGAGAATGTACACATTCTAAATGAAATGGATGTTCCGATTCTCGTCATGGGCTTACACGATGTGGTGATTTCCGCCTCCCCGGAAGGAATTCTGGTATCAGACAAAGAGCAAAGCTCTTATATCAAACCATTTATTGATCAATTTGAGCAACAGATTATGTTTGCTGAAAAGTCTTGGGGTAGCTACAAAGTTATAGATATAGAAGATACCTCTATGACCATTAAAGTGACTCTGCGCGCAGGGCATTCTATGAACTACCACAGTCATAGGAATCGCGATGAAGTTTGGGTGGTGCTGGCAGGCAGCGGGCGGACGATAGTGGATGGGTATGAGCAAGCGGTAAACGATGGCGATGTCATCACCATGAATGCAGGATGTCGGCATACCGTAATAGCGGATAGCGAATTAAAATTGATTGAAGTTCAACTTGGTACTTCGATCCACGTCAATGATAAGCAGAAGTTTGCGTTGGAATATTAAGCTCGGAGGAGAAACATTGACCAAACCTTTTTTGTTGAAACCATCCGGTAAAGACTATCTTTGGGGTGGACGAAGATTAAATGATGAGTTTGCAAAAGGGATTAATCTGACTCCTTTGGCCGAAACTTGGGAGTGCAGTACACATCCGGATGGTTCGAGCTATGTCGTAACCGGCGAGTTTGAAGGGATGGAACTGGCGAAAGTAATCAAACATCACCCGGAATACTTGGGAGCAAGGCATGAAGGAAAAGATCAACTGCCCATCTTGATCAAATTGATCGATGCGAAAAAAGATCTGTCTGTTCAAGTGCATCCGACCGACGCGTATGCGCAACAATACGAGAACGGACAACTGGGAAAAACCGAATTATGGTATGTATTGGATGCTTCTAAAGATGCCAAATTGGTCTATGGCTTTCGACATGATACAGATCAAGAAACGATACGATCAGCAATCCACAACGGTACGCTGATGAAGCATCTACAGCAGATTGCAGTTCAAAAAGATGATTTGTTTTTCATTGAGGCCGGAACCGTTCATGCCATCGGTGCCGGGGCGCTGGTGGTGGAAATACAAGAAAACTCCAATCTAACTTATCGATTGTACGATTATGACCGTATCGGAAAAGATGGTCATAAGAGAGCGCTTCATATAGACAAGGCACTACAAGTAGCACATTTTCATAGTTCAGCAGAGCCGAAACAACCGCTTCGCGTCTTAAAATATAGACAGGGAGTCGCCATGGAATTACTCTCACGCTGTAAATATTTTGAAGTCCATCGCATGATCGTCAACACAGAACGTCGTCAGAGCGTGCATTATCGTGCTGATGGAATCGGGTTTCGCGTACTACTGTGTGTGAATGGTTGCGGCGTCATTGGTTATGATGGGGATATAACCAACGGATTTCCGTTCTATAAGGGTGATTGCATCTTCATTCCTGCAAATAGTATGATCATGAATATTCATGGTCAGGCACAGTTCTTAGACGTAAGGGGGTAGTACGTTACTATTCACAGCCACTATCCCGCGCAGTCGAAATTATGCAGAATGCATAATTTCGCAAGGGTCGCAACCGCCAAATCGCATAGCGAGGTTTTATATCGCATGGTGATTTGTGCGATTTGTTGCTGTGAACGCCAAAGGCGTGAACAGTAACGGTAGTACCGTTCTCCGTTTTCTTTCGCGAATGCCGTTCCTATTCTTTTTCTTTGTCAATCACATTCATCAAATCGGAGCATGATTGGAGCAACGTCTCCGCGCAGCCACCTATGTCGTAGGTGATCACACTCGTACCGCACGCCAACGCTTCCAGATTGGTCGTTGGATAATTATCTTCGTATGTTGGATTGACATAATAATCCGCCGCTGTATAAAACTCTGCCAGTTCTTTTGCGGAATTCGTTTTTTGAAATAAAATAATATTGGATATAGGCGTTTTATTCGCAGTGGACTCAGTTGATTTTCCTGTTATTTCTCGATAAAGTGCGTTGACATCTGCGGGAATGGCAACCCCTCTTGGCTTCGATGCAACTTCGCCATGGGTGATAGATTGAGAATCATCCGCCGGAAAGTCGCCCGAAACTGTTTTAGGTGTGCATAGCGCATTCTTTTCTTCGGTACTCGCATACATCATCCCATTCATCGAGCGGTAGACGACCGCACATTCCTGCAAGGTCTCGCTTCGCGTAAGACCCAAAATCTTCATCGGGAATCTGCGAATCTGTTTTTGTGTTAACCCCACTAGTACCATCGCGTATCGTTCGTCTAGCATAGAAGCGAGTCTCACTAGATCCTCCAAACCTTTTCGTCTTGACCACACACCGGCCACACCTAAGATGATGATTTTCTCTTGGAGTCCGTATCTCTCCCGAAAATCACTTGGCGTAGGGCGAAAGATATTTGTGTTAATATGGTTGTGCCGCACCTCGATCGAATACTCCCCCAAAAAACTTTGTTTTACCAAATCGGCAAGCCACTGCGAAGGCGTAATGATCGTCATATTGGGAATCCCTTGAAATGCCGTTCGTTTGCGGTCAAAATTCCTGCTGCTATTCTCCGCTAAGTAACTGGCAGGGTAATCCCTCTTTTGGCTACAGTTCCCGCAATGATGTTTCCACTTCTCGCAATTTGCAGCCGTGAAATAAGCGCAATGTCCGGTAAAAGCCCAACAATCGTGTAGCGTCCAGAAAACCTGCATCTTAGGTCTGGTTTTAATCCACGCAAAGAGGATTTCAATATTGATATAATAGCCATGCAAGTTGTGCAACCACACAATATCCGGGTCAAACGTTTCTGCCCATCGGATAAAAGACCGGGTCTCTCTCTTGGCTGCCAAGCCGTCATTGTCCCGGATTCGAGCTGACAGGGCATTGATGCGTATCTGCCAATGCGTATTCATGCGTTTTGCGAATCGACAGACATCTTCGGGAACAGTGAAACGTGCATATGCAACCATGCACTCATGTCCATCCGCTTCGTAGCTTTTCGCTAGATCCGTACAGATACGTCCCGTACTGGTGACCCCGCAGGTATGATTCACAAATAGGATTCTCATCTATATTCACATCTCTCTTCATAATATTCATTTCGCAAGAATCATTCCATTCGTTCTTTATAATCTCTCTCCAACATTCGGTACCATTTCAACGAATAATACTCCCCGTTTTTATACACATGATCAATGGATTCACCTTCATAAACAAAACCTATTTTTTCATAGAAACGAATGGCCTTTTGATTATGTGACAAAACATTCAAATAGACTTTGTGAAGGTGCAAGTCTTGAAACGCATAGCGTAAGATCGCTTTCGTTGCAAGATACCCTATCTCCTGTCCCTGCATTTTACTTCGAAGCGCGATTGCAAAATCAGCATTTTTTGACGCATAATCGATGTTTTTAAGGCTGACTGTCCCGCAATACTCGTCAGATTCTGCACAGATGGCGTAATGTACGTTTCGGGGCGACGCCTTAGGTTCCCTATTTTCAGTGATAAATTTCGTAACGCTTTCGATGGTTGCTTTGCCGGTGTCAAACTGAAACCACTGGTTTACACTCGGATCTTTCATCCATTCAAGCATATCGTTACGATCACTTACAGCAAGCTGTCTTAAATATACATTACCCATTATCGCTCTCCTCTGTGCCTCGTATAGGTTTCATCGTTACAGTTCACACGTTCGCCGATCTACGATTAAAGGCAATGTATCCCGGACGAACCGCACAGAGCCGAGGGGCATTTTGGGTGTTAGACTCTCTGGGCGTTCCGATGAGCCCAGAGCATGGTCTCCATCTCCCCAGAACGTATAACACCCAAAATGCCCCTCGGCTCTGTGCGGTTCTGTGCATCGACAAGCGATAAACGTAGATCGGCGAACGCGGGAATTGTAACGTTTCATCAAAAACTTTGATGGTTCAAGTTTGAAAGTAAGTGAACTTTCAAACACCTTGATTGGTACGCGCGCCGCCTACGCGCAGATGGGAGCAAGTTTGAAAGTAAGAGAACTTTCAAACGATTTGATTGGTACGCGTGCCGTTGGCACGCAGACGGGAATAAATATAGTTCCTCTCTGCGTGCTTCAGTGCGAATATATTTTATACATAACGATTGATCACCGTGATCACAGTATCAACTTCTTCTTTTGTCATTCCATGATACAAAGGTAACGATAAGACTTCGCCTGCATATTCCTCAGCGATCGCAAAATCACCCTCTTGCAATCCAAGATATTCATATGCTTTTTGCATATGCGGCGGAATCGGATAGTGAATCAGTGTTGCTATATGATTCTCAGTCAAGTAATTCCTAAAACGCTCCCGCGTTTTGGTACGAATCACAAACTGATGCCAGACAGTTTCACATCCATTTCTTACTTTCGGCATCATAATACGCGGATTGCGAATCTCCGAAAGATACCTGTTGCAAATCGCTCTACGCTCCGCATTTAATTCTTCTAAATGCTTTAATCGCACTCGTAGCATCGCCGCTTGTATTTCATCCAAGCGTGAATTAGTACCGATCATTTGATTGTAATACCGTTTTTCGCTGCCGTAATTGCGAAACACACGAAACAATTGTGCAATCTCATCATTGTCCGTTACAATCGCACCTGCATCGCCAAATGCTCCTAGATTTTTGCTCGGATAAAACGAAAAGCAGCCAATATCTCCAAACGTACCGGTCATTTTACCATTTTGAGTCGCTCCATGTGATTGCGCGCAATCTTCCACGACATATAAGTGGTACTTCTTCGCAATCCGCATCATCCGCTCCATATCACAGGATTG